>JAKEEV010000956.1 GCA_022616395.1 Planctomycetia bacterium
GAATCGAACTTCGTCAGATTGGTGTGCGCGATGAGGCGAAGTTGCTCGCGGACTATGGCGATTGCGGCAAACCGGTCTGTTGCAACACGCACATGGTTGTTATGCCTCCGGTGAGCATGCGGATGGCGAAGTTGCAGAAATCGACGCTCGACCCGACGAAGATTTCCGGCCGCTGCGGAAGACTCAAATGCTGCCTGCGCTTCGAGCAAGACGTGTACGAAGAGTTTCAGAAGGAGTTGCCGCCGATCGGTTCGCGTGTGGTGACCGCGAAGGGGCAGGGGCGGGTGTTGGCTCACGAAATTCTCGCGCGCCGGCTGCTTGTCGAGTTCGAGGACGGCCGCCGACTCCCTGTTCCCGCCGCCGAGGTGCTGTCTCGTTTGTAGAAAGTGAGTAGTGTGTAAGCAGTCATCAGTAATCAGTAAGCAGTGATCAGTAATCAGTAAGCAGTGAACAGTCATCAAGTCGAAAGGCAAGGAGCCTCTTCCGACTCACTCACTGATGACTGATGACTGATGACTGATGACTGCTTTCTGATGACTGATCACTGATCACTGCTTACTCACCACTCACCACTTGCGAGCGCAGCGAGCGAAACCCAACTGAGGTACCCGTGGATCTGCGAATACTGGAACTGTGCCGCGAAGACCCGCGGTTTGCTTACGAAGCATATGAGTTCGTCTGCGAGGCGGTCACGTACACGCAGGATCGACTCGGCCGACACGCGCCGGGCGATGAAGCGAACGAGGAGCATCACATCAGTGGAGAGGAGTTGCTGCGTGGAACGTGCGACCTGGCGATCCGCGAATTCGGCATGATGGCCTTTGTCGTGTTCAAACAGTGGGGCGTTCGCACCACCGACCACATTGGCGAAATTGTCTTCAAGCTGATTAGTGTGCAGCGACTGAGCAAGTCTGACCGGGACGACCCGGAAGACTTCCACGACCTTTTTGATTTGCACCAGGCGCTGAACGAAGGGTTCTCGCTGACACTCACCGACCCGGCCAAGCGAGGGAACCGATGAGTGATAAGCCCCTCACGCCTGGCGAGAAGGCCGGAGTCTCCGCCGTCGTACTGACAAGCGGTCGGGTGCGGCTTTTCATTGCCGCAGCGCTATTCATCGGCTGGCTCGGTTGGTTGAGCTTCGCGGCGCTCACCAAGAGTCGCGAGCCGACAGTGTCTCGTGCGCAGGCCGCAATTGCGACTGTCGCGGTTGTTGCGGAAGTCAAGGCCAGCGCCAACGGCTTGCCGGAGGGTGTTGTGATCGTGAAGGAGTCGCTCAAGCGCGATGGCCCGGCCCCCGAGAGCGAAATTGAGGTCGTCAATCTCCCGCGATCAATCGGCTTTACCAAACCGGGACAATATCTGCTGCTCTTGAAGCCGCTCACGACCGACGGGAAGCCGATCTACGCGATTGTGACTCAACCGCGGTCGCCGGGGTCCAGCCCCAGTGATAGCGATGCTCCGAAAATCTACCCGTGGTCGGATGACGTGCAGAAGCAAGTCGCGAAGCTCTACCCGCGATGACACGAGGTGAACCGCGAGCAGTTCCCGCGCGTCCAAAATAACACGGCTCGGTGATGGAATTGGCAGACATGCAGGTCTTAGAAGCCTGTGCCTGAAAAGGCGTGCGGGTTCAAGTCCCGCCCGAGCCACTCACGAAGTTGCCTTGAGGGGAGGCCTTGTCTCTACTCGCCAATCACCGCCATTCGGAAGTCCATGCAACCACAACACCCTTCGGAGCAGCGCGCTGGCGAAGTGTCGGGAATGTTTTGGAGAGCAACCTCGGAGCACCAACTTCTTCACTCCCGCCGGCTTTGCGGTCGCATCGAACGGTGACCCAGTTCGCGCCTTTCGCGCGTCGGTGCTCCACGATCCGAATCGCGTCCAGGTCTTCGTAACGCCATTCGCGCGACATCACCCACCATCTCCGAACGGCCAGCTCCTCCGATGTGATGATGACTCGCTCTGTCGCGGCGTAACTGGTTCCAAGAATCAACAACCCCGCGCCAGACGCAACCAACAGCCAGTTGTGGAATTGTCTCTCCATACCGAGTACGAAACCCGCAACGAGGAACACCGCACTGATCCCCGCGATCACGCCTGCGGCCGACCAGGGATAGTAAAGCGCTTCGCCATCGCCGAAAGGAACCGTGCGCGGTGTCCAGTTGAATGACAGAATGAGATCCACGGCGATGACACAGAGGCTGACCATGACTGCCGCGAGGATGACATCTTTGATGACCCCCACGCGGGAGCGAACGTGGCGAATCTCGTTCATGACACTCCTGGGTGTGAGGAGTCTGTGGTAAACTGGAGTGCTCACTGGCTCTTTGGCTGGATGCTCGCCCCTTAACCGTGCGAGGATGTCATGTCACCATTGCGTTGCATCAAGTTGAGTGCGGTTCTCGTTCTTGTGTTGTTGGCCGCGAGTGCGGCGAGCGCTCAACCTCCTCCCAACGTGCGACCTTACAGTCCGCCTCCGGTAATCAGTCCTCCTCTGCGCCTTCCTCCACAAGGGTTGAACCCCAACCAGGGCATCAGGGTTGGCAATGGTTTGGGGCTGGGGTCGGGCACCTTCGGCTACAGTCGCATTCCGTACGGAGGAACTGGCTACGGCACGTTCAGTAACGGCTATCCGAGCAGTTTCTACGGCCCTTACAACGGCTCGTATCTCAACCGGCCGGTAGTTCCCCAAATCCACTCACCGCCCGCGCCGACTGTTCCTTTGCGCGTGATCTATCCATCAGGCATTGTGCCGGTGGAACCCGTGCCGGAGCTTCCGGTTATGCCGCCACCCGTTCCACCGTGGGGCGAAGCGCCAATCAAGCCCGCTCCTGCACCAGTCGAGCCAATCAAGCCCGCTCCTGCTCCGATGACGCCACCCGCGAGCAACGCTTCTTCGGCAACCATCACGGTGATTGTGAACGAAGGAGCGACAGTATCCTTCGATGGCGTTGCGAGCGAACAGACCGGCACGAAGCGCATCTACACCACGCCTCCGATTGCTTCCGGTGTCGAAAAGCGCGTGCTGGTGCGCGTGAGCGGACGCGGAGGAGCAGGAGCATCCTCGATCACGATTCGCGTGCGGGCTGGCGAAAAGGCGACCGTGGATATGACGCGCTGAGATTCGCTTACTCTGGCTTGGCAAGCAGCGTTCCATTCGTTACTGTCATCGCGCGACCGATGAGCTTCACACGTCCACGGTCGCGCACCACCTTCACCACTCCTCCGCGTTCGCTCGCCTGATACCCCACTAATTCCGACTTCCCAATTTTTTCGCCCCACCATTCCGACAAACAGCAGTGAGCTGAACCTGTTACCGGGTCTTCGTTGATGCCGGCTTGCGGCGCGAAGAATCGCGAGACGAAGTCGCAGCGCGAATCGCTCGATTTCGCGGTGACAATCACCCCGCGACACTCGGTCGCGGTGAGCTTGCCGAAGTCTGGCCGCAATGCTCGCAACTCCGCGGCGGTCGCCACTTCCACGAGGTAATCGAACTGGTTCTTCCCCACAGCGACCGCCTTCGCGCCGAGCGCTTCGAGCAGCCCCGTTAGGCAACGCCGTGAAGGATTTATACTGTTAGTGGAGTTGGGGTTGGCGTCGTTGGGAGGATAAGCGAGAAGAGCCAGATTCCCCCATCACCC
>JAKEEV010000957.1 GCA_022616395.1 Planctomycetia bacterium
ACGTGTGTGTAGTGCTGAGTCGTTTGAATTGATGCGTGGCCGAGCAACTCCTGCACCGTGCGAAGGTCTGCGCCGCCCGCGAGCATGTGAGTCGCGAAGCTGTGTCGCAGCGTGTGCGGGCTAACTGTTCTTGGAAGCCCAGCGCGCTTGCAATACTTCTTCACCAGCGACCAGAGATGAATACGCGTCAGCCTCCTCCCGGACTTGCTCGTGAATAAGTGAGGAGTGGACGAATCCGAAGTCGAGGTGTCCTTGCCGCCCACTGCCGCGAGGTACGCGCGAATTGCTTCCACCGCGGGCTTACCGAGCGGGACTACGCGCTGTTTGCTTCCCTTCCCGAAACAGCGGCAGAAGGCGGCGTCGAGGTACACATCGGCACGTTGTAAGCTCACAACTTCAGAGGCGCGGCAACCGGTCGCGTAGAGCGTTTCGAGTAGCGCGCGGTCGCGAAGGTAGAAGCGGTCGCCTGGCTGTGGGGCATTGATGAGTGCTTCCACCGCGGTCGGTGGAAGCACTTGCGGGATGCGTTCCCACAGTTTGGGTGAACCAAGCAGATCGACGGCGGACGCATCCGCGCGTTCTTCGAGTCGCAGGAAGCGGTAGAACATCTTCATCGCGACCAGATGCCGCGCGATGCTCGGAGGAGCGAGTTGTTCGTCGTGAAGGAACGCAAGGTATCGCGCAAGGTCTTTCAGCGTTGGTTTGGTGTATTCGCTCAAGCGCACAAGTGCCGCCCAACGCGCGAAGCGGTCCAGATCGCGGCCGTAGGCTTGCACCGTGTTGTCCGCCATTCCGCGTTCGGCCTGAAGATAGTGCCGAAACGCCGCGATGTCGGAGTTCAGTTCACTCAAGGACATGGAGGAACCTTGTCGGTAGTCAGTTGAAGCGTTCCGCGTTATGCTTTACATCTCGCACCGGAACCGCCGGGACGAGTTAGCGAAAACTGCGGAGCTACTCCGCGGGTGGTTTGCGATGCCGGTCAGTTTGAACCGGCTTTCACGTGGACCTTCACAGGTTGAGTTCCACGTGAAAGGCGTGCCAACAGGATGAAAGTAACCCCGGCGGTTTCGGTGTGAGTGCGCTTTCGTAGGACAGGCTTCCAGCCTGTCTCTTCGTAGGACAGACAGGCTTCCAGCCTGTCTCTTCGTAGGACAGACAGGCTTCCAGCCTGTCTCTTCGTAGGACAGACAG
>JAKEEV010000126.1 GCA_022616395.1 Planctomycetia bacterium
GCCCCGAAACACAATCAAATCTGTCGCCCTTGGATCGCCCGAAAAGCGAGAAGGGGGAACTTTATGATTCCCAACTCCATGAACTGTCGGTTAGGTTGCGAACAACTGGAAGCCCGCGAGAACCCGGATGGGAACGTCGCGGTTGCCGTCTCCGGTGGCGTGATCTTCGTCGCGGGGGATGCATTCAACAACCGCGTCGTCATCAACCAGGATGTGTTCGGAAACGTGTTCGCAACGGGTCTCAACAACACAACCGTCAACGGCGTGACTCAAATCTTCCTCGGTCGCGGCATTCCCAACCGCCTGATCATGGACATGGGGGCCGGCAACGACCGCACGGAGGTGCTCGACATGACGGTCTTCGGCCACATCGAGATCCTGGGCGGGCTTGGGGACGACTCAACGTTCTTGTTGCGCAACCGGGCGGGCGGCGTGGTCGCGGTGAACGGCACCAGCGGTAACGACGAGACGTGGATCTCCGGCGTGAACGCGGCGTTGGTGGTGGCCGAGGGGGACGTCGGATTCGATCGTGTCCACATTGACAACGCGTTTACCACCCACGGCGTGTTTATCTTCAACCACGAGCAGTTCATTTGATGTCCCAAATGACAGAAGGGCAGAACGGCTAGCCGTTCTGCCCTTCGCGCTTTTTTGCCACTCGCTCTAGGCGAAGAGTTCCTTGATTGGCTTTCCGCGTGCGATGGGGGGACACTCAACCGGCCGCAGCGACTGGAGTCTGGCCCAAGAGGGCGCGAGCAATCCCGGCGAGGAACTCAACCTGTTCCGTTCGCGGCCCGTCTCCCGGAACGCCGTGAACCAGCCGATTACGGACTTCCAGCAGTTGATCGAACCGCTCATACTGATCGTGCGACAGCACTCCGGCGCTCACCAGTTCGCGGGCAACCGCTTTCGTCGGCAGTCGGTCGGCCGCGAGTCCGCTCCGTCCCGCTGCGACGCGCATGCCCGCTTCGGCTGCTGCCCACGCCACCAGAAACCGCGCCTGCGACGCCTTCCGCGGCAACAAGTTATCGAGTTCGTCGAGGAGCAGTCGAGTGAACTCCGGGGTTGCTTCGTTACCGGGTCCGGGCGCGTCGGGGTATTCTGGCGGTGGCAACAGCACAACGTCGAAACTCCATCCAGGCGGCAGTAAGGCTGGCGGCAGATCGTTAACCCGCCCGCGCGTCCACACTTCCACCAGCACGCTCTTCCCATTCCGCTTACCAAGAAGCGCGGGCCTGCTGCGCCGTAACGATTCGGGCAACTGCTCTGGTGTCGGGTTCGCGGTGACCTCGTACCCATCGGCGCGATAGCGTTCGGCCGCTTGCTCCAGTGCTTCAACTTCGGTCATAACCGTTACCTCAGTGGAACTGCGTGCTCCGGAGCCACGTCAATTATAACGTGAATGAATGGCTGGCCCACCGCGAATGCTTCCAACAGCACACGAGACGCATGCCGGGCCCGGATCGGTTCATCGATCGGCGACTTTCGTATCTGCGCGTCGGTGATGAGCGTATCGTCGGTGAAGATTAGCCCGATGAGCGCATCCTGGATCGGCTTGAGCATGTTATCGCCATCGATCCGAACGGATGTCCCTTCGTGGTAGTAGGTCACGGCAATGCGCAAGTTGTATGTGACTGGTAGCGCCGTCCAATCCCTCGCGGCTGCGGTCGTTACCCGCTTGCGCCACTCTGCGAGCAGGACTTTGTTGTCCGACTGATGGGACACCGGCGGCCCCAGCACCGTGAACTCGTACGGCAGGGATAATGGTGTGGGTGGGTTCATCATCCACCCTCACGCGAAGAGTTCCTTGATGGCCTTTCCGCGTGCGATGGGCAGCGGGCGGTTGAGCTTGTCGTGAATCTCCGCTTCGGGGTCCAGACCGAGCGCCTCGAACATCGTCGCGGCGAGGTCTTCCGGTCGAGCCTGACCCACGGTGGCGTAAGCGCCGATCTTGTCGCTGGCGCCATACACGAAACCCTTCTTCGCGCCGCCGCCAGCCAGAACCGCGCAGTAACACTGCGGCCAGTGATCGCGACCACCGTTGGAACTGATCTTCGGCGTTCGGCCGAACTCGCCCGTCCACACGACAAGCACATCATCGAGCAACCCGCGATCTTCCAGATCGGTGATGAGTGCCGGTAGCGTCTGGTCAGTCAGTGGAAGCAACTCATCCAGACGCGCAGGAACGTCTTCGCCGCGGAAGCCGTGATAATCCCACCCCTGCCCCTTCCCGCCGATGGAACGCGAGAAGTACACGTTGACGAACTTGGCGCCCGCTTCCACCACTCGGCGCGCCAGCAAGCACGACTGACCGTAGGTGGTGCGGCCGTAGGCGTCGCGCGTCTTCTCGCTCTCCCTCGACAGGTCGAAGGCTTGCTTGAAGCGCGGACTGGTGAGCATCGCGACCGCTTTCTGATAGCTCTCATCCAATCCTTGCGCGACAAGCGACGTTTCGAGCAAGTCGCTCTGGTCGTCGATCAACTTCAGGATGTCTTTGCGGTTTTCCAGGCGTTCCACGCTCAAGTTTTCGGGCAGCGTGAGTTCCGGCAGTTTGAAGTCGGGCTTGCTGGGGTCTTGGTTCACGAACAGCGGGCTATGGGCCTTGCCGAGGAAGCTCGCGTGCTGACCGGGCGTGATGGAGCCGTCCGCGATGACATGCGGGAACGCAACGAACGTTGCGATGCCCTTTGGAGCCGGACTGAGTTTGTCAACGATGCTCCCATACGCGGGGAAGAGGTCGATGGAATCGCGCAGGCGCTGATCGTCTGTCGGCGGAGCGACTCCGGTAAGCGCGTAGTAACCCGCGGAGTTGTGGTTCTTCATCGTGTGCTGCATACAGCGCACAACGGTGAGCTTGTCGGCCCTCGCGGCAAGTTTCGGAATGCGTTCGCCGAAGATGACGCCGGGGATTTTCGTCTTGGTGGCCTTGTACCACCCGCGAACGTTGTCTGGAGCCTCCGGCTTGGGGTCGAACGTCTCATGTTGACCCGGTCCGCCCCACTGATGCAGGAAGATGATGGCTTTCGCGCTGGCCTTGTGCTTGGCCTTCGGCTTCTCCGCAGCCGCGAGGAGTTGCGGGAACGACAGACCGAGGAGCGACGTTCCGCCAACGCGGAGCACGGCCCGACGAGAAGGGAGAATGTGGATCATGGCTAACTCCGAAGCAATTTTCATTGAACCGCTTGCCCACACGTTCTGCACACACATTCGCGATCCGTTCGAGTACAGCTTCCTTGTCGTCGTGGATCACCACATTCCAAAACCGCAGCACCAGAATACCGTTCGCAGCCAAGTATTTGTCTCGCTCGCGATCACTCTTCTGTCCTTCCGGCGTGGCGTGCGTGTCGCCAGCAACTTCAACAACGAGTTTCGCCCGCACACAGTAGTTATCGAGGATGTAGGGGCCAGATGGGTGTTGGCGACGGAACTTGAAACCTGTAAGCCGGCGGTTGCGGAGAAGTTTCCACAACGCCTTCTCAGCCGGAGTTGGCTCCTTTCGCATCTCGCGGGCAACGTGTCGCAGTTTTGGGTTGTCGTTGTCCATGACGCAATCTCAAACAGAAGCCCCTCACCCGCCGCTATCAACGCTTCGCGTCAGTCGTAACGGCGGGTGAGGGTCTTCTGTCTTTCTTCACCTCCGCAACAAAAACTCCTTGCTGTTCAACAGCGCCCAGAGGACATCTTCCCACGCGGCTCGGCGGTCTTTCGCTTCGGCCAACAGCGCGAGTAGCTTCTTCGATTCGGTCGCGGTTGGTGGACGGCTGAGCGCTGAGAGGTAAAGTTCGTCGAGAATCTCGGCATCGGTCTTGCCAGCGGAAAGCAGCTTGCCGAGGCGGTTGTCCGGGTCGCGAATGAGCGAGTTCATCAGCTCGCCGGTAATCAGTTGGAACGCCTGAAGCAAGCCAGGGTCGTCGTTGCGTTCGCATTCGCACGTCAGCAGGCGGTCCGGTTTGCCGAACATCTTCAGGAAGCGTTCGCCCATGCCATCGAACGATCCGCGGCGACCACTTTGCGGTGGAGCTGGAATCTGATTCGCGCGCAATCCCAATGGATAGCCCTTGAACTGCACCGGTACGCCGGTCACCTGCGAGAGAGCATCAAGCAACTGTTCCGCTTCGAGCGGAAGAACGGCCGCATGCGAGTGGTGCAGGTCGTCACTCATCGTTGTGCGGTCGCGAACGGTGGCCGCGAGTTGATACGTGCGGCTGGTCATGATTGTCTTCACGGTGCGCTTCAGTCGGAAGCCACCTTTGGCGAAATCCTTCGCGAGCCAGTCAAGCAACTCCGGGTTCGTCGGTGGGTTAGTCGCTCGGAAGTCGTCGTTGGGATCGACCAGCCCGCGGCCCATCAGATGTAACCAGATTCTGTTAACCTGCGCACGCGCGAAGAACGGATTCGTCGGCGAAGCGACCCAGTCCGCCAGTGCGGTGAGTCTATCCCCTTCTGGGCCGAAGTCCGGTGTGGGCGCGCCGAGGAACCGCGGGTTGGCGGGCTGCTTCGTGCGCGGGTTTATCATCTCGCCGTCGCGGTTCTGCCACACGATCTGCTCGCCGACGAACTCATGCTTGTCGAGTCGGTCCTTGCGCTCATTCTCCAGCACGCGGTATTCGATGCGCGCGAAGAACGCCGCGAAGCCGTAATAGTCGTCGATGGTCCAGCGGTCAAAGGGGTGATTGTGGCATCGCGCGCAGCCGACGCGCACGCCGAGGAACACTTGAGCGACGGATTCCGAACGCACCAGCGGGTCGCGCACCGCGCGCCAGAAGTTCGCGGGCGGATTCTCGTAGGTACTTCCGCGCGCGGCAAGAATGTCGCGCGCGAACTCGTTGAGCGGCCGGTCAGCGGCGAGTTGCATCGTGATCCAGCGATAGAAGACCGCAACGCCCTTCTTGTCGAGCGCCTTCTCTTCGTTGCGGAGAAGATCGGACCACTTCTGCGCCCAGTATTCCGCGAACTCCGGCCGGTCGAGAAGCTTGTCGATGAGTTTCGCGCGCTTCTTCGGATCGGGATCGGCCAAAAACGCGCGAGCTTCGTCCGCGGTGGGCAGAATGCCAAGAGCATCAAGGTACGCACGGCGCAGAAAGACATAATCCGGAGTGAGTTCCGCGGGCTTCAGGCGCATTTCTTTCAACTGCGCGAAAACAAAC
>JAKEEV010000958.1 GCA_022616395.1 Planctomycetia bacterium
AGGACGCCGGGAAGTGGAGAGTGCCACTCCCTCTTCTCCGCAAGCGCGCACGGAGGACGAGAGGAAGTGGCAAGCCCACTCCCTTTCTTGGCGATGACAATGCGTCATCGCGACGCACGCGCGGAGCGTGTGCGTTTGGTGTGCTTCAAGAAGTCACAGACTGGCGTTCGGGTCGGGCGATGTGCCTAGCGAGTCGATTGTGCAAGCAACAACTGAGGACCTCCTTTCCGCATCACATCCGAGCAGCGAAGTGAACACAATGTGATGCCTTCGATGGGTCGGTTCGGGATTCTCCTCCGTTCCCAGATCAAACTCTGGCGAAATAACCCTCACGCGGCTTCATGCCACAATGATCGGGCGAGAGGAATTGGGCGAAGATGAGTGGGCGAGGGCTGGTGCGTGATGATGCCGGGCGCAGGCAGAAATTCGCGCCAAAAAGGATGTGGGCAATGAATGGTGACAGTTGAGTTTGAGGAGTTTACACTCACTCATCGGGGTTGCAAATGAAAACTTTCTGAATTGTCCATCGTGCCGGGACGGTCCTTCCATGACCAACGAGGGAACAACCATGCAGCGCAATCGTCGTGAGTTCTTCCGCATAAGCGCGCTTGGCGTGTCGCTTGGCGCGTTGGCGGGATCAAGCGCGAGTGCCAACCAGAAGCCTCTTCCCAAAGAGTCCGAAGCGCTCGCGAAGGCACTGGTCGAGCTACGAAAAAAGACCGGCCTGAAGATCGTCCGCATCGAGAGCTTCGTGCGCGCCACCAACATCGGCTTTGTCCGCATTCGCACTGACGACGGCTCGGAAGGCGTCGGGCAACTCTCGCCCTTCGACGCCGACATCACGGCGACGATTCTGCACCGCAAGATTGCTCCACACGTTCTTGGCGCTGATCCAGGCGACTTTGTGGAACTCTCCCAGACGTGCATCGAGAAGAACTACAAGTACCCCTGGTCGTTTGTCTGCCGCGCGCTGACTGGAGTGGATACCGCCATCTGGGATTTGCTCGGCAAGAAGCACAAGAAGAGCGTCTGCGGACTGCTCGGCACCAAACCGCGTCCGATCACCGTGTATGGATCGAGCATGAGCCGCCAGATCAAGCCCGCGGAGGAAGCGAAACGCCTGGCGAAACTTCGAGACGAAAAAGGCTTCACGGCCTTCAAGATTCGCATCGGTAAAGTGAATGGCCACGACCAGGACCAGTGGCCGGGGCGCACGGATGAGATCGTCCCGGCTGTCCGCAAGGCCATCGGAGAGAAGGTCAAGCTGTTGGTTGATGCCAACAGTTGCTACACGCCCAAGAAGGCGATCCAGGTCGGAAAGTTGCTCGAAGAGAACAAGGTTTGCCACTTCGAGGAGCCGTGTCCGTACTGGGAACTGGAGTGGACCGCGGAAGTCGCCGCCGCGCTTACCGTGCCGGTCGCGGGCGGCGAGCAGGATAACGATCTGGCCCAGTGGAGGCGGATGATTCGCCTGAAGGCGGTCGATGTGGTTCAGCCGGACGTGTGCTACGTCGGCGGGGTAACGCGAGTGCTTCAAGTGAGTGAAATGGCCGCGCGGGCCGGTGTGGTGTGCGTTCCTCACTCCGCGAACCTGTCGATGGTCACTCTCTTCACGCTCCACATGATGGCGGCGATCCCAAACGCCGGGGACTACGTCGAATTCAGCATTGAAGACACTGCCTGGACAAAAGAACTTTACGCGCCGGCGTTGGAAGTGCGTGATGGGAAGGTCGCGGTTCCTGCTGGCCCCGGCTGGGGTGTTGAAGTGAACAAAGCGTGGTTGGAGAAGGCAACTCGACAGGTGAGCGAACGGAAATAGCGCGAATTGGCGTTGCCAATCTTCGGTCCGCTGTACTGGTTCAAGACCGCCAAGACCGCCACTTTTGGATTTGGCGGTCTTGCTCTGCTGGGTGATTTCACGCGAGTTGCACCCCGCGAAAGTGTAGCACAACAGATCGTCGCTTGAACGTCGCAGGTGCCGCCAAGTAGGTGCCGCGAGCCGAGCAGCACAAATCGGAGCCGCGACCGTCAGGGAGCAATCTTGGGTAAGCGCTCCCTGACGGTCGCGGCTCTGAAAAACATCCGCCTCGGTTCGGCGGGCCTACTTCAGCGAGTTGCATTTTGAAAAAGTGTAGTACAACTCACCGTTGTTTGAATCTCGCTGACCGAGGGGAACAAACCGGCGAATTGAAAAGTGTAGCACAACAGATCGTCGGTTGAGCATTGCCGACCTCGCCGCACGCGCAAGAACTCCACACGCGGAAGATTCCGCGTGCGGATCAAGTAATAATATACTTTCGTACACTTATCGTCAAGCCTGGCGCTGCGATTCTCCGCACGCGGATTCTCAGTCACCGCTGGTAAATTGGCAACAGCCCTTTCTCCAGTTGCAGGATGGCGAGGTTCACCGATGTGGGGTAGACCGGGCCCATGTGACCCGCCATCCAGGAGCCGTTCTTGTTCTGCTGGGCGATGAGGTAGGGGTACATGATCTCTCGATACTTGCTCCATGTCAGCCACGAGTCCTTCGGTTCCATTGGGAACATCTCGCCGTAGCGGGCGTCGCCGAGCACGTAGACGAACTGCGACATGTAGTAATTCTGGTACTCGTCGTGTGGAACGCGCCCCTTGGCGATGGGAATGTTGTCCTTGCAGAACTTGATCCACTTCTTGGCCAGTTCGCCTTGATACTGTCCAGCGCTGAACGAGCAGGCCACGGCCGCGGCGGTAAGCGGTGGACGTTCAGCGCCGGCGACTGCTCTGCCGCCGGCGCTGGAGTAACTGTAAATGATCCCGCCCTTGGAGGTCGTGCAGGCTTCGAGGTAAGCGACTGCCTTGTCGATGGTCTCCTTGGGCACTTGAATTGTGGCGTTTCTGGCAGCGCGAAGAGCCTGGAGTTGCGTGATCGTGACCGATCCCTCGTCGAAATCTCGCTCGGCAGCGCTGACGTAGCCCCAGCCTCCGATCTCGACTTCCCGGCCCTCCGCGAAGCGATGCGTCCGGCGAGTTTGTGCTTTGGCGATGAACTCGACGGCTTTCTTCACGGCCTGTTCGAGGTTTCGCTGTTGTTCCTGGTCTTCGGCTTCTCCGTAAGCGCAGGCGAGGAACATCGTGGCGAATCCGTGCCCGTGCATGTAGTTGCCGGGCGGAGTGTCAGCAAGTAGCCCGTTCTGGCGTTGTCGGCGTGGGTCGAGGAACCAGTCGACGGCCTTCTTGATCTGCTGGGCGTAGCGTGCTTCCTTGAGATTGCCCCCCTCCATCAGAAAGCACATGCCCGCCAGAGCCGTCATCGCGGTCCGATGCGCCCCGCCGTTGGCTCCCCACGAACCATCCTGAGCCTGGTTTTCCTTCAGCCACTCCAAGCCGCGCTCGATGCCCGACTCGATTCGTGCCTTCGAGTCAGCGGGAGTCGTTGGGTCTTTCTTGTCTTGCCCGCTGAGAAGAGCGGGTAGCGCGAACATCGCACCCGCGGCGCTGGCGGACGCGAGGAACTGCCTCCGGGAGACTGAATCGCGTGGATTCGGTTGTAGGAATTGCATTGTTCGATCCTGTGAGTTGAGTGGGGTTCCAACCACTGTTACCGACAAGACGAAGAGAGATGCTCGGATTCACACTCGTAGGACAGGCTCCCAGCCTGTCTGAAGCAAGGACAGGCAAGATGCCTGTCCTACAGAAAACGACAGGCAAGAAGCCGGTCCTACTTGGGTCTTCCACTCGTCGCCCATCGGGATATGATGGTCGCTGCCAATCCCAATTTCCTTTCCTCTATCCTCAGGCAGTCGCCATGAGACACGCTCTCGCTCTGGTTCTGTTCACTGCGGTTGGGGTGTTTACCTCGACTGGTATCGCGAAGGCCGATCCTGATCCGACCGACACCCGGCTTCTCTCCATGCCGGCGGTCAGCGCGAAAAACATCGCATTCGTTTATGCGGAAGACTTGTGGGTCGCGGACAGAGACGGAAAGAATCCCCGTCGGCTCACTTCCGACCTCGGAGTGGAATCACACCCGGTCTTTTCACACGACGGGCAGACGATTGCCTTCAGCGCGCAGTTCGATGGGAACACGGATGTTTACACCATTCCGCTTTCGGGCGGCTCGCCAACCCGACTGACCGCTCACCCAAGTCCGGACACCGTTCGCTCGTTCACTCCAGACGGGAAGGGCGTCCTCGTCTCCTCTCCGAGACACGTCTACACGAACCGGCACCAGCAATTCTTCACGGTTCCGCTCACCGGCGGAATGCCGACTCAGTTGCCGATTCCCTGGGGCTTCGAGGCGAGCTATTCACCCGATGGCCAGCACATCGCGTACACGCCGGTTCGTGACGCGACCGTGCAGTGGAAGAACTATCGCGGAGGAACGCACTCTCGGATCTGGGTTTACAACGTCAAGACTCACGACGTGGTCGAGGTTCCTCAGCCGAAGACCCGGTGTAACGATCTCGATCCGAACTGGGTCGGGGGAGCGATCTTCTTCCGTTCCGATCGAGCCGGCGAGTACAACGTGTTCTCCTACGATGCCGGCTCGAAGGAAGTGAAGCAGCACACCAAGTTCACCGACTTCCCGGTGCTCGACATCAACAGCGACGGGAAGAGTCTCATCTTCGAGCAGGCTGGGTATCTGCACACGATGACTCCTCCGATGACGGTCAGTACGCGATTGAAGGTCGGCGTGGCGATTGACTGCCTGGAAGCCCGTCCGCGGTTCGCGAAGGGAACGAAATACGTGCGCTCACTGAGCATCTCGCCCAGTGGAATGCGCGTCGCGGTCGAGTTCCGCGGGGAGATCGTCACCATTCCGGCAGAGAAGGGCGATACCCGCATTCTGACAAACACAACGAGCATTCACGAGCGCAGCCCGTCGTGGTCGCCGGACGGCAAGACGATTGCGTACTTCGCGGATGAGGGGGGCGAATATCAACTGGTGCTTGCGCCACAGACCGGCAAGGGCGAAGTGCGGAAGATCAAGCTCACCGGGACCGGCTTCTATTACACGCCCATCTGGTCGCGTGACTCAAAGAAGCTTCTCTATCGCGACAACTCGCAGTCCATCTACTTCCTGGATGTCGAGAGCGGCAAGATCACGAAGATCGTAGAGCCGAAGTACGGTCTGGGACGCGGACTGAAGGCATCGAGCTGGTCGCCCGATTCGAAGTGGGTGACGTACGCGATGAACACACCGGCGGCGATTTCGCGCGTGTATGTCTACTCGCTCGAAGAGAAGAAGTCGTTCCCGGTTACCGACGGCCTGACGGAAGCGACCGAGCCGTGCTTTGACGCCAGCGGGAAGTATCTGTACTTCCTCGGCTCGAACGATACCGGCATGAGCAAGCACGGCTTCAGTCAGTCGGCCAGCGATACCCGTTCGCCTCGGTGGTCGATTAACCTGGTCGTGCTGAACAAGGATTTGCCCAGCCCGTTCCTTCGCGAAAGCGACGAGGAGAAGGGCAATCCAGAAAAGCCAATGCCGAAGTCCGAGCCGAAGAAGGACGCTGCGTTCAAGATCGACTTCGATGGCATCGACCAGCGCATCCTGGCGTTCCCGTTGCCGACGGGGAACTACATGGGCTTGCAAGCGGGAGCCGCGGGCCAAGTGTTCTATGTTGCGCGACCCGAACCCGGCGCGGCTCCGGGCGCTGGGCCTCCTGGCGCAACACTTCAGCGTTATGACCTTGACCGTCGGCGCGCGACAACCGTTCAGCCGGGCGTGACCGCTTACGAACTGACACCAGACGGTCGCAAACTGCTCTACGGCAGTGGCGGCAATTGGTTCATCACTTCGAGCGCCGGCGGAGCTGCTCCTACTCGACCCGGAGGAGCTCCTGCTCCGATCTCGGTTCCCAGTGGCGCTGGCAAGCTGAATCTCGATGCCATCGAGGTGAAAGTCGATCCGCGAGCGGAGTGGAAGCAGATCTTTGAGGAAGCTTGGAGGATCAATCGCGACTTCTTCTATGATCCGAACATGCACGGAGCGGACTGGCCCGCCATGAAGAAGAAGTACGAGCAGTTCCTCCCGCACCTGACGAGCAACGCGGACCTCTACCGCGTAATACGGTGGATGCTTTCGGAACTGGCGGTCGGGCACAGTTACATGAACCCTGGCGAGCGGCCCTTCGACCGGAAGAGCGTTCCGGGCGGGTTGCTCGGCGCGGATTACGAGATCGCCAACGAGCGCTATCGCTTCAAGAAGATTTACGGCGGGCTGAACTGGAGCGCGACCATGCGCTCGCCCCTCACTGCACCCGGCGTGAACGTGAAAGAAGGCGACTATCTGCTCGCGGTCAACGGCAAGGAACTCAAGCCCACGACGGAACTTTATTCCGCGTTCGAGAACACCGCGGGCAAGCTCATCGAGATCACCGTTGGCCCAAACCCGGACGGGAAAGGATCGCGCACGGTGATGGTGGAGCCGATCGCGAGTGAACTCAACCTTCGCAACATGGACTGGATTGATGGGAACTTGAAGAAGGTGGAGAAGGCGACCGGGGGCAAGGTCGGCTACGTTTACGTTCGAGACACCGCGGGCGGTGGAATGGCCGACTTCAAGCGCTATTTCTTCCCGCAAATCGACAAGGACGCGCTCATCATCGACGAGCGGTTCAACAGCGGTGGGCAGATCGCCGATTACTACATCGACATTCTGCGCCGCCCGTTCGCGAGCTACTGGGCATTGCGACACGGCGCGGACTGGCGTTCGCCGAGCGCCGCGGTATTCGGTCCGAAGGTGATGATTATTGATGAGGGGGCAGGCTCCGGCGGTGACATGCTGCCGTACATGTTCCGCAAGTTTGAACTTGGGCCGCTCGTCGGGAAGCGGACATGGGGCGGACTGGTCGGCATCAGCGGCTATCCGGTGCTGATGGACGGTGGACGGGTGACCGCTCCGAGTCTGGCAATCTGGGTTCCCGACGGTGGGTTCATCGTCGAGAACGAGGGCGTGGCTCCCGATTACGATGTCACGATGTGGCCGAAGGATGTGATCGCCGGGAAGGATCCGCAACTTGAGAAGGCGATCGAACTGGCTCTTGACGCGCTGAAGAAGAACCCGCCGAAGAAGGACGAACGTCCTCCGTATCCGCTGCGCGTCCGGCCCAGTGGCGAGAAGTGATCGTCTTTCCTAGGCGCCGCTTGCCGATCGGTCTTCATAGTAGTCCTCACGCTCCGCGTGAGGACTACTATGAAAAGCCCGCCTCGGCTCGGCGGGCCTACTTCGGAAGAGGGTGCCGCTTGCCGAGCGGCACCCTCGCAGGTTACGATGTTCCACGTTCTCTGAGTTTCTGTTTAGCTCGTGCTTTGCACAAGGGCGATGTTGCGTCGCCCAAGCGCTGACTCTGCCACTCCGCGTGAGGAAGGCTGTTCCAGCACCGCTTTCGATCATGACCGGTACCGGTAAAAAGCGGTCTGGAACAACCCCACCAATCGTGGTTCCGCTTTTTACCGGTACCGGTCATGATCGGCGGTGCCGTGAGCCTTCCACACTCTCAGGTCAGGAAGTAAACAACCCGGAGAACACAGCGGGCCGCGGAGCAATCCGCGGTCTGTTGCTTTTTCGCTCTCACATTTCGCGCTCTAACATTTCGTGTTGGCACGTTGGCTCTTTCGCCCCGACTGGCGCTGGGTTACACTGTTGTTTCAGGATCACATCTGTTCGCGGAGGTGTCTCGTGACTCGATCCGCCGTGTTTCTGCTGTTAGCTGGATTGCTCGTCCTCACGGCAGGTTCACCCCACTTGCCAGCCGCACTTGCCGACCCGCCCGCGAAGGAAGAGAAAAAAGGCATCGACCGCACGGGCGCGACCAAGAAGCGCTTGCTCAAGGAGTTCGGCGGAAGCGAGGAGAGCGAGGAAGCCGTGATGCTCGGTCTGGCCTGGCTCACGCAGATGCAAAAGAAAGAAGGCAACTGGGTCTACGACATCGGGGTAACCAACGACAAGGCCGCCGCGACCGGAATGGCAACGCTGGCGTTTCTGGGAGCGGGTCAATCGCACAAGGCCGGACGCTACAAGCAGACCGTTCAGGCCGCTCTCGACTGGCTGGTCAAGAACGTGGACATGAAAAACGGTCCCGACCGCGGGAAGTTCAACACCATCTCGAATATGTACTCGCAGGGAATCGCGACGCTGGCTTTGTGCGAGGCGTATGGCATGACTCAGGATTCCTCGCTCAAGGATCCGGCACAGACCACGGTCAATTACATCCAACAGGCTCAGGGAAAAAACGGAAGTTGGGGTTACAACGCGAAAAACAATGGCGATACGTCAATTGTCGGCTGGCAGATTCAGGCGCTTCACGCGGCCAAGCTCGCCGGACTGGACGTGGACCAGAAGGTCATCCAGAAGGCCATCGAGTTTCTCGACTTCGCGAGTTCCGGGCAAAACAAGTCCGCCTACGGGTACTTGGACAAAGGCAGAGCGGCCCCGGCGACCTCCCTGACGGCGGTCGGGTTGTTGTGCCGCTACTACATCGATGACTGGCGATCCGAAACCGCCGGGTTCGCTGAAGGCTCCAAGGGGCTGATGAAGCGAGTGCCGTCGGCAGGCGATCAGTGGCCGATCCTCGACCTGTATTACTACTACTACGCGACCCAAGTCGTGCGCTACCACGGCGGAGACGAATGGAAGACCTGGAACGAGGGGTTAAAGAAGGACGGCAGCAAGGGCGGAATGGCCGACTGGCTCATCGAGCTGCAAGTCAAGGATCCCGCCAAACGTGGAAGCTGGGATCCTGAACCGGGCTGGATCGGCAGGGGCTGCGGTCGGCTGGGAACAACGTGCTTGTGCCTGCTGACTCTTGAGGTGTACTACCGCTACGACCCGAACGAAGGCCAGAAGCCGAAGAAGCCGTGAGTGGCTGAAGAAAGAAGACTCGGCGCGGAAGAACGGAGGCGACTCACCGTTGTGGGTCGCCTCTTCTTATTCAATACGTCTGATCGCAGATCATGCAGTAGCGCTGGCCCGGCTTACCGGCGACCACGCGACCACAACCGGGACAGGCGTTCGGGTCTTTCGCGGTCGATTTGATCGCGGGGGTTACCGGCGGGGGCGGTAAAGTCGGTTTCGGCGCGCTCGGCGCGCTTGGCACAGGCGGCATCGCGGGTTTCGATCCCGCGGCCGGAACGGGCGGGCGAACAGGCACCGCGGGTTTTGCCGTCGGCGGAGTTGGCGCTGGAGGCATCGCTGGCCGCGGAGGAGTCGGAGTTGGAGGAACGGGAGGAGTGGGCTTGGCCGTGGGAATGGGCGCGGGCCGGTTGCTTGCCGCAACGGGCATCGGAAGATCGAATCCATCATCATCGTCATCGAGCGACATCGCGACAGATTTCGGTCGAGGAGGAGTTGCCGGCCGTGGAGGAGTCGGCGCGGTGGCAGAAGATGTGCTCCCCGTGCGAACGGTAACCGTCACGCTACCAACTTCCTTGACAAACCCATTGGCGACAGCCGTCTCCCGGCCCACCGCGAGATCGTCACAGAGTACCTTGCCGTCGCGGACGTAAAACCGCATTGCAATCGGTGCTGCTCCTCGTGCCCACACCGTACAAGCGCGAGCATCGCCTCCGATCTTCACCGGCTCTGGGCCAAGCGTCACGGTGATCGTTTCGCGTTCGCCGAAGCGCACTTCGAGCCACGCGCGCCGGAATGCTGCTTCCGCCACCGCGACCATCAGCCCAATGCAGAAGCCCAGCACCAGCCCGCCGACCAACCGCCCCAC
>JAKEEV010000959.1 GCA_022616395.1 Planctomycetia bacterium
TCTGGGGTGCCGGTTCCCTCTCCTCCAGTATGCGCTATTACTGTACAAAAGTCAACTACGAAATTGGATTTGCGGAACCCGCCCTCCTTCCGGCGGCGGCTGGCTTTGACTTTTGGTTAAGGCGAAGCCAGCCGCCGCCGGAACTCAACCGCGGAAACGAATCAATGCGATTGCGTATCAGTAGAGAACGCGCTGATTCCAGGAGAAGACTCGTGACGACCCGACCGAATTCCCTCCTCCGTTCTCTCCGGGCGGCTCCTGCTTCGGATCGCGCCTTACTGGAGGCAGTCCGGGCCGGCAGTGACGAAACCACGTTTGAAGAACTCATCCGTCGGCACGGACCGATGGTGCTGGGTGTCTGCCGTCGGGTGCTCGGTCACCGTCAGGATGCCGAGGACGCATTTCAGGCCGTGTTCATCGTTCTCCTCCGTCGGGCCAGTCGGATCGACAAACCGGACTCGCTTGGGAGTTGGCTCCACGGAGTCGCGTTTCGAGTATCGCGGGAGTTGCTGACCATGCGAAGACGCCAGACGGTAAGGGCGACAGGCGCGGAACCGGCATCGGATTCAGTGTGTCCGGTCGAACATGCTGAGCTGGCCGCAGCGCTCGATGAGGCACTGGCCAATCTTCCGCTCCACTACCGTGCCCCCATCGTGCTGTGCGAACTCCAAGGCCGGTCGCGCAAGGACGCGGCGCGGGAACTCGGTGTGCCGGAGGGCACGCTTTCCAGCCGACTGGCGAAGGCCAAGAAGTTACTCGCCGAACACTTGACCAAGAAAGGTCTCCCCGCGGTCGCGCTCGGGACGCTCTTGGCGAGCCAGATCGCCGCGGCGGTGCCGACCGCATTGGTGGATCGCACGGTGCGCATTCTCGTGGGGGCGTCTCTGGGCGGAGTCGCGGCTAACATCGTGCCGGGCGCGGTGAACCAAGTCGCCAACGGGATCGTGAAAGCCATGGTCGCGAGCAAGCTCAAAGGGATTGCGGTCGCGGTCGGCGCGGTCCTCCTCGGGGTCGTTGGAGTTGCCATCGCGGTGAGTGGGCCGGTGGGGACTGAGAAGGCCAACACGGTTCCCGCGACAGAACCGAACGACTCACAGTCCACTCCCGCGACCGCGCTGGTTGGTCAACTCGGCAACTCGGAGTTCGCCAAGCGGGAAGAAGCCGAGAAGAAGCTCCGCAAGATGGGAGCACAAGCGCTCCCAGCACTCCGAGCCGGCGCGATGAGTCAAGACCCGGAGATCGCTCGGCGATGTCAACTGCTGCTCGGCCAGATTCGCCGGGACACCCTCAAAACGTTCGTGGCGGATTTCCTGGCGGACAAGGACCAGACAGGGAAGTTCGACCATCCGGTGTGGAAGCGATTTGTTTCGCTGGCCGGGGACAGCCGGGCGAGCCGGGAGTTGTTCGCCGAGATGATCGCTGACCTGCGGCGGGCGCAACTCCTTGACACCGCCGAGGCCATTCCCGGCGAGCGAGCAAGAGTCTACCGCGAAGAAGCGGCGCGGCAATCGTGCAACGCGCTATTCGTGGTCGCAAACCAGATGCCGGGCGGTTACCGCTTGACCCAAGGCGCTCTCAAGGCATCGGAACTGAAACCGCCACCCGAGCCGATCACCAGCGCGAGCCTGGCAACCTACTTTGTTTTGGGCAGCTATCCAGAGACCGCGGTGAAAGTTCCAGGCAATGACCGCGCGGGCAAACCGATCCGCGAAGCGCTGCCGTTGGAAACCTGGGCGTTCGACCAGCCGCAAGGCCTCCGACGAGCCGATTCGGAGAGCTTTCGGCCGGTCGTGCGCCGGCTCTTTGCGGCGTGGCTCGACCAGCGGGTTGACGGAGACACGCTCGAATCAGCCTACTGGCGAGCGACGAGCAACAAGATCGCCGAGGCCGTGCCCGCGGCTCGCCGACTGCTGACCGCGAACAAGGTGCCGACTCCGGCACAGGCTTACGCCGCGGTGTATCTCTCGCGGTGCGGGGATCGCACCGATCTGGCGCTGATCGAGCGGTTACTCGATGACTCGACCGTCGCACGGGAGGTGCTCTACGACAAACCCGCCCCGGTGCAAGTTCGGGACGCGGCTCTGGCGGCCTCTCTGTGGCTTTGCGGTGCCAGTCCCGCTGACTTCGGATTCGATGTCCTCGGCGTGCGTCGCGACCCGAAGGGCGATGCCTTCGACATGGCATGGCTGGGATTCTGGACCGAAGAGTCTCGCAACGCGACACACAAGAAGGCGCGGGCGTGGTTGAAAGCGAATGCAAAGAAGCAGGACTCGAATTCCGCTCCGCCGAAGCCCCAATGACCTTGCCGCGGGCACACCGTTGGACCAGTTCCACGGCTTCGAGACCCGCGGTCGCTTCATGACCCCCTTCACCAAGTTCACATTGCGAATACCTTCACCGCGGTACGTCTAGAACCAGGTGTGATGGGAACTTCGGCGAGCGATACACGCTCTGAGTTGCCTTCTGGAAGTCCGCGTCCTCGGCCTCGAAGATGTTCGGAACGAACTTCTGCGGGTTGCGGTCGATCACCGGGAACCACGTGCTACTCACTTGCACCATGATCTTGTGCCCCTTGCGGAATCGGTGGTGCCCCCAGTTCAAGTCAATCGTGTACTCCTCCACCGAGCCGGGTTTCACCGGTTCGGGCTTCTCGAAGCTCTTGCGGAACCGCGCTCGCATCGGCTCACCCGCGATCAGGAGTTGATAGCCACCCAGTTCGGGCGTCTTCTTGTAGTCTTCGGGGTAAACGTCAATCAACCGCACGATCCAGTCGCAGTCCGTCCCGGTGGTGGAAGCAAACAGCTTCGCCTTCATCGAACCGGCGATCACCACATCTTCAGAGAGGGGTTCTGTTTCGTAAGTGAGCACATCCGGTCGGCCGTGAGTGAACCGCTGATCCTGCACCATCCACGTCGGCCACTCCGGGCCGGGATACGTTGGTCGAACTGGTCGCGGACGATACGGAACCGGATTCGCCGGGTCGGAGATGTACTCATCGGCATCAGTGTTGGTTTCCTTCGGCGGATCGAAACTCAAGTTGCCCTTTGGATGGAAGTAGAGTTTGCTCGCTGTTGCATTCTTCGGTGGGAATGCATCGTAAGTGACCCACTTGTTTGCTCCCGTCTGAAACATCCGCGCTTCGGGAGTGTCTTTGCCCCTATCCTTCAGATGACGTGCAAAGAACGGAGCCTGAACTTCCTCGCGGAAGTATGTGCCGGTGTCGGAGTCGAACGGAATGCGTCCCAACTTGTCGGCCTTCCCCGACGCCCATCCACCGTGGTTCCACGGGCCGACCACCAGGAAGTTCTGGTTCTTCTTGTCGTGCTTTTCGAGCAATTCGTAAATGCGAAGCGGTCCGCGAAAGTCTTCCTGATCGTACCAGCCGGCCACGTTGAGCGTCGGTACGGTGACGCGCGTCAATCGCGGTTCGAGTGACTGAGTCTTCCAGTACGCATCGTAGTTGGGGTGAGCTACGAAGTCGTTCCAGGTCGGCAGTTTGTTCTTGAGGTACTTGCGGTTCACATTGGAAAGCGCTCCGAGCTTCAAGTACCACTCGTAGGTGTCAAACGTATCAAACTTGAAGCTGAAGTTGCTCTTGTCCGTCTCCATCATCGCCACATACTCGAATCCGTAGCTCAGACGAAACGCGCCGTTGTGGTGGAAGTCATCTCCGAGGAACATATCGGCCGGCGACGCTTGCGGAGAGACGGCCTTGAGCGCTGGGTGAGGATCGAGCATTGCAACAGCGGTGAGCCAGCCGGGGTAACTCACTCCGAGCATTCCCACGCGGCCGTTATTGTTCTTCACGTTCTTGAGCAACCACTCGATGGTATCGTGCGTGTCGGACGCCTCATCGACCGCCTTTGGGTCTTTCGGATCGCGCGCCGGTCGCAGCATCACGAACTTTCCTTCCGACTTGAATCGCCCGCGAATGTCCTGAAGGACGAAGATGTATCCGTCTTGAGCCAGTTCCTTGAAGTAGTCCTTCAGGAGTCGGTCTCCTCGGCCATCGATGCCGTAAGGAGTGCGGAGGAAAATGATCGGCAGCGGTTCTTTCACCACGGTCGGGATGTGAACCGCGGTGAAGAGTTTCACGCCATCGCGCATCGCGACCATCGTCTCGATGCTGTCGAATCGCGGCTGGGATTTAGGCTCTTGCGCGTGAAGCGCGTTTGCGTTCGCCAGGAACAAGACACCGGCGAACGCGATCAGCCAGGAGGTTCGTCTCATGGGAATCTCGGGGCGGGGTTCGGAGAGTTGCCTGCCATTGTGACTTCGAGCAGCGTTCTTTTAAAGTAGTAGGCATTCGCTGGGTGCCGTTTTTACATGCAACGGCACCCAGCGAACGCCTACTACTTTCTCAGAGCCGAATCCCTCCCGATACATCGATCCACGCGCCGGTCACCCACCGAGCCTCGTCCGATGCCAGAAAGACCGCGGCACCGACGATGTCTTCCGGCT
This sequence comes from Planctomycetia bacterium, assembly GCA_022616395.1. Classification (GTDB taxonomy): domain Bacteria; phylum Planctomycetota; class Planctomycetia; order Gemmatales; family Gemmataceae; genus Gemmata. Next base: position 4,462 of record JAKEEV010000959.1, read on the forward strand.
CGCCGATTCGTCGAAGCGCTGTCAGCGCGATCTCTTGCTGTTCCTCTTCCTTCGTCTTGCCGCTTTTCTCGCTATTCATGTCGGTGCGCGTTGAACCCGGAGCCAGCACGTTCGCCCGAATGCCTTTGGGCCCGAGTTCGGCCGCCAGCACGCGGGTCATTACGTCGATCGCGCCCTTTGTGGCGGTGTAAACGACCGCGCCGGGGTATGCCATTCGGCTGATCGCGCTGCCGACGTTGATGATGGACCCGCCGCTTGTCATTAACTCTGCTGCATGTTTCGCACAGAGCAAGTATCCTCGCACGTTCACTCCAAAGTGAGCGTCGATGGACTCCGCGGTCACTTCCGTGAGGAAAGTTCGCTGCATGATGGCGGCGTTGTTCACCAGGATGTCGAGCTTGCCGAATGCCTTTATCGTTGCGGTGAAGAGTCCGGGAATCTCCTGCGGCTTGCCGACATCGGCCTTGACCGCGATCGCGCTTCCCCCGGCCGCAGTAATGCCAGCGACCACCGCGTTGGCTTCCTTTTCGCTCCGCGCGTAGTTCACCACAACCTTCGCGCCTTCGGCCGCGAACCGCTTGGCGATGGCCGCTCCGATTCCGCGCGACGCTCCGGTGATAAGAGCCACTTTCCCGGCTAAGTGTTTTTCGGACATGGAAACTCCTTGTTATGGCGTCCTGGCTCAGTTTGGTTTGTTGTAGCCGGCCTCTGTGAGGCCGGTCCGGGGTCACAGACCCCGGCTACAAACAAACTCAGACTCTATCTGATACGCCGTGCCCCTGTAAAACGGGCGGCTCAGTGATTCTGATGAAGTGTCACCGCCAGCGACAACAGGATTTCGCCATGAAAGCGCAACGTGACAATCTGTTGAGCCTGCGCCCAAGAGCGTATAGACTGCACCTCAATCCCCGCTGTCGCGAATACTCCCACACGCGACACGAACTCCTTCCTCGATTCGGAGCTTTCCGTGAGACTCTCCGCTTCTCTCGCTGCACTCGCGCTATTCGTTTCGCCCGCGCTCGCTGCCGACCCACCGATTATTCGCTCCGCGAAAAGCGGTTCGTGGGCGGATGCTGCCACCTGGGAAGGGAAAGCTGTTCCCGGAGCCGGTTCACGCGTGCTCATTCGAGAAGGGCACCGGATTGTCTACGATGCGAAGTCCGAAGTCGTTATTCGCGGGCTTTCCATTAGCGGTTCGCTCGTGTTCGCCACCGACAAGGATACTCTGCTCAACGTCGGCCTCATCAAGATTCAAGCGGGAGACGAGTACAGCGAGGATGGCTTCGATTGCGACCACGCCACACCCGCGGACGCAAGCAAACCGAAACCGGAACTGATCGTCGGCACTCCCGATTCGCCGATAGCCGCGGGGAAGACAGCTCTCATTCGCTTGCACTCTGTGGAAGGAATGAACAAGGAAACATGCCCCGCGATTGTCTGTTGCGGAGGACGGATGGACCTCCACGGTCAACCGCTATCGCATTCTTGGGTGAAGCTCGGTGCAAGTGCCAAGCCCGGTGACAACGCGGTGTCACTCGCGGAAGGAGTGAAGGGATGGAA
>JAKEEV010000960.1 GCA_022616395.1 Planctomycetia bacterium
ATCAATTCGCGTCCTTCACGCAGCGGAAGCCGGTGTGGTTGGCGCTACTGTCGGGCGGGTTTTTGTCTCGCGCGCTTGGCAGATATCGGCGGCAATAGTCGTTGTCGCAGAGGAACGATCCACCTCGGCGAACCTTCTGAGGTTGGCCTTCTCCTTCCACCAGCGGACCTTCCGGCGGACCCGGCGGGTTATTCTTTACGGAGACCGCGTAGTAGCCAGGATCGTACCAATCTGAACACCACTCCCACACGTTGCCGCTCATGTCGTAAAGACCGTACCCGTTTGGTGGGAAACTCTTCACCGGAGCCAGACCAGCGAACCCGTCCGCTCCGCTGTCCTCGGCGGGGAACCTTCCCTGGTAAGCGTTCGCGTACCACTTCCCGCCTTCTCCCTGAGCCTCGCTTCCCCAGCAGTAGGGCTGGCGGTCGAGTCCTCCGCGGGCCGCGAATTCCCATTCGGCTTCCGTGGGGAGTCGCTTGCCTGCCCACTTCGCATAAGCCTCTGCGTCTTCCCACGCGATCTGCACCGCGGGGTAGTTTTTCTTTCCCTTCACGGAACTCTTTGGCCCTTCGGGGTGCCGCCAGTTGGCACCGGGCACATACCGCCACCAGGGCGGATACACCGTTACCCACGGGCCGTGCAATGGCGCATCCACCGGTTCAAAGACCGCGGAGCCTGCCTTCAGTCGGGCTGGATGAGCGTCGGGGTACTTGCGCGGGTCGGGGTCGCGCTCGGCGACCGTCATGTAGCCGGTTGCCTTGACGAACGCGGCGAACTGCCCGACCGTGATTTCGGTCACGTCCATGTAGAAGGGAGAAACGGTCACTTCATGCGCGGGGCTTTCGTCTTCCGGGCCTTTGTCGCGTCCCATCCAGAACGTTCCACCTGGGATGAGCACCATTTCCGGCGGAGTATCGTCTGCTTCGCGCAGCGCTTCGTCACCCGAATACCAACCGACCGCCAACACGCTAACAACCAGACCGATGAATACGAACGCGGGGAGAATCCACCACAGCGGAAACTTGCGCGCAGGCGCTGCGGGTGGATTCGGCTGGTGCGTGGCTGACTTCTTCCCCATGGGAGACTCTTGTGCGGGCGGCTCAAAGGTGTTGAGAATGATACTCGAACTCGACACAAGCGCCACCTACTTTTCCGGAGGCAATCGCTTCAACTGCTCCTCGATGTTCTTCGCGCGGGCCTTGATCGCCTGTCGGAGGCGGTTGACATGGTGCTTGTAGTCTCGTGCGGCTCCGGCATCGACGCTGGCAAGCACGGGTTGAACCTTCGCCTCCATCTCGTCGAGCCTCTTCACCAGTTGCACCGGGTTGTACATGTCCCGCATGATCTCGCGTAAGCGGGCGATGTACCGCTTCTTGCCTTCCTTCGTGTTCATCAGTTCTCGGGCGACAGTTCCTCCCCACTGAGGCAGGATTGGCCAGTTAGTGTCCGCGAACATCTGATCCAGGCCGGAGGGAATGAAGGTGATCTTGTTCGTTTTCGGGTCGTGGTAGATGCGGTAGTTGCGCGTCACGATGGAACTCCGAGAGCACGAAGCGGTCAGCACCCCTCGGTTGTAGCTTGCAAACAACGAGAGCCACAAGCACGCAGATTCTTGGCGAGCCGCGACCGTGACGGTAGTATCAAGGGGTGTCGGCTTGGGTCAGCAGTTCTCGTTTTCGGGGTGTTGAAGCGCCCCCTCCCCCCGCCACCCCCCTGCTTTTCTCCTCTTCTTGGTTTTCCCAGGATTTGTGGGG
>JAKEEV010000961.1 GCA_022616395.1 Planctomycetia bacterium
CCGCACGACTGGTTCCCCCGACCGCTGCCGCCAAACGTGGAGATCGGCGCGCGAAGCTGGCTGGATGGCTCCTACGCGTTCCTCCACTGCCGGAGCCGCCGGCCGTGCGCTGTTCGGATCGGATGTGATAGCGGAGTTTACATCGGGACGCTCTTTGAACTTGGCCCGGCTGGCGAAGTCGAGATCGGGAACTTCTGCACGGTGGTCGGGGCGATCATCCGCACGGATGGCCGCGTGGTGATCGAGGACTACGCGCTTGTTTCGCATGAAGTCGTCATCGCAGACACTTTCTCCGCCGTTCCTCCCGAACCCGATGCTGACGCCATCGGCGAACCGCATGTCAAGGTCGCGATTCGCCGGAACGCCTGGGTCGGTGCTCGAGCGATCCTGCTAGGAGGAGCCGACATTGGCGAGGGAGCCATCGTGGGGGCCGGCGCCGTGGTTGATTTCGCGGTGCCTTGCTTCGCCATCGTTGCGGGGAATCCGGCCCGCGTCGTCGGGTCCGCGCGGAAGAAACAGCCATGAACCAGCCGTACACGAGCGATTACTACGCGGCGCTCCGCGACGGAGTTCGCCGGTCCGCTCGCGTTGTCGTTCCGCTCGTACTCGGCTTTGTTCCGGCCCGGAGCGTGATCGATGTTGGCTGCGGGGAGGGAACCTGGCTGTCCGTCTTCCGTGAGCATGGCGTCAAAGATGTTCTGGGCGTGGACGGCGACTACATCAACCGCGACCGGCTTGAAATCGCCTCCGACCGCTTCCGCCCCCGCGACCTGTCTCGCCCGTTTGAACTTGAGCGCACTTTCGATCTCGCGGTGTCGCTTGAAGTTGCCGAACACCTCCCGGAAGGCTCGGCGGATGATTTCGTCGCTTCGCTGGCTCGTCTTGCCCCGGTCGCATTCTTCTCGGCAGCGGCACCGTATCAGGGCGGCGAGCAACACGTGAACGAACAGTGGCCCGCGTACTGGGCCGAGCGGTTCGCACGGCACGGTTTTCTTCCCGTCGATTGCCTCCGTCGACGAATCTGGGCGAACCCGGACGTGGAGTGGTGGTATGCGCAGAACGCTTTCTTGTACGTGAGGCGAAATTGGCTCAGTGTCGACTCCGTACTCACGCGCGAGTACGAGATTGCTGGGCCGGTCGCGCTTCCGCTGGTTCACCCGAAGCGGTTCGTCGAGTGGGTCGAGTGGGGGCTGGGTTTGTGTGGCGGTCAACCGCTGGCGCGCGGGGGGTGATGGGGTGAATCGGCTGCGCATCGCGGTGTTGGGGTATCTTGTCCGCGGACCGATCGGCGGGATGGCGTGGCATCATCTTCAATATGTTCTCGGTCTCGCGAAGCTCGGTCACGACGTTCGTTTCATTGAAGACAGCGACGACTACCCCAGTTGCTATGATCCCACGCGCGGCGTTGTGGACGAAGACCCGGCCTACGGGCTACGGTTCGCGGAGGCGACGTTCCACCGGCTCGGTCTTTCGGAGTGCTGGGCGTATTACGATGCGCACGCTGGTGTGTGGTATGGCCCGACATCCGCTTCAATCCTCGAATGGCTTACGCGCGCGGATTTGTTGTTGAATGTCTCCGGAGTGAATCCGCTGCGGCCGTGGGTGCTTGGCGTGAGCGCCCGCGCGCTCATCGACACCGACCCGGCGTTCACGCAAATCCGACATCTCACCGATTCAAACGCACATGAACGCGCGGCGGCGCACACCGCGTTCTTCACGTTCGGCGAGAACATCCCGGCGGGGCGCTCGTCTGTTCCGGCTGATGGCTTCGCCTGGCAACCGACACGCCAGCCGGTTGTGCTTGATGCGTGGCCGCAGTCACCGGCCCCGTCTGGCGCCTACTTCACCACTGTCATGCAGTGGGACAGTTACCCAGCGCGCGTGTTTGCAGGAAAAAGCTACGGCATGAAGTCCGAGTCGTTCGCGGAGTATCTCGATCTGCCCCAGCGGTGCGGAGAGTTGTTCGAACTGGCCGTCGGGAGCGCGTCCGCGCCGCGGGAGTTGCTTCGCGAGCGCGGCTGGCTCCTGCGCGACCCACTGGAAGTGACGCGCGATCCGTGGACCTACCAGGAGTACATTCGAGGCTCGCGGGCGGAGTTCAGTGTCGCGAAGCACGGCTACGTCTCGGCGCGTACGGGCTGGTTCAGCGAGAGGAGCGCGTGCTACCTGGCAAGCGGTCGGCCGGTTCTCGTCCAGGACACAGGGTTCACCGATTGGCTCCGCGCTGTGGGCGGCGTGGTGGCGTTCCGCACACCCGAGGAGGCCGCGACTGGAGTTGCTCAGATCGAATCGCGCTATGAGTTCCACGCGCGCGAGGCGCGGGTCGTGGTCGCGGAGTATTTCGATGCCAGAAAGGTACTCTCAGAGTTGATCGAGCAAGCGCTCGGAGCTACTTCTTCTTCGGCTTCTTCTGCTGGATCTGCTTGAGGGCGTGAACGGCTGCATCGCGCACTTGCTTCTCACCGTCCTTCGATGCTTCCTGAAGCGCTGGCACCGCGTCGGAACTGCCGATCTCGCCCAGCGCGTAGGCAACTCCCATCCGCACCATCGCGTTCTCGTCCTTGAGAGCCGCGATCAGGTCCGGCACCGCGCTTGTGGCCTCTGCTCCGAACTGCCCGAGCGACTCTGCTGCAAAATACCGCATGTTCGGATCCTTGTCCTCCTTGAGCGTCCGAACGAGCGAAGGGACAGAATGCTCGACCTTCCTGGAGTTGCACCCGGTCACGACCACAAGAAGACCTGTGAACAGAAGCAGAAGTTTGCAACTCATGCGCTGACTGCTCATGGCAACGTACCGTGGAGGTTGTGGCCGGGCGGCAGCCTTGAATTCACACTATGCCCGTAAACAGGTTCGTGAAGGTCTTGTGGTGGAGATTGGCCAGGACGCTAACGATGCTATGTAGAAGTGCTCAGTCGGTGGGAAAAGTCGAGAAGAGAAGCCCCCTCACCCACCGCTATCGACGCTTCGCGTCTGCGGCGACCTCTCCCCGCTAGCGGGGCGAGGTGTGGGTGTTGCCCATTTCACAAAGCTACACGAAACTGCAAGCGCCCCCACCTCGCCCCGCTTTAGCGGGGAGAGGTCGCCGCCGCGAAGCGCTAGCTTCGCGAAAAGCGGCGGGTGAGGGGGCTTCTGGCTTTCCTACCCACCGAGCAACGAGAGAGCGCGTC
>JAKEEV010000962.1 GCA_022616395.1 Planctomycetia bacterium
GACCACTTCGGTCGGCTCGGTCGGCTTCGGCTTCGATACCTTCGCCTTTCCCATGTGTCTTCCTCAGCGTTGCGGTTCGTCCCAGAACCCCGTTGTCGGGTCGTAATGTCGATCGTCGGCCACGAACAGATATGAGGGCAGTCGGGTGTCTCGGTCCGGCTTCAATTTCTTCGGCACCGGCAGAATGAAGCCGGGTTGCTCGGCCTTCCCCGCGTTCAGGTAAGCCGTCACCTCGCTACTCAGCACCGCCTGAACGTTGAACGCTTCGATCTCACGGAACGAGTCCTCCCCGCCTAGCGCGTACGGACCGCTAGTGAGAAACGAGTTGAGCTTTGGGGCTTCCGCTCGGCGCGGTGCGTTTGCTAGCCCTTCCTCCAAATCGGTCTGACTGACGGCGGCCTTCCCGGTAACGAACGCGATGAACTCATCCAGCCCAGCGAGGTCTTCGGGTGAGTACACCTTCTCCTTGTCAGGTCGGTACACCAGTACCTCGCCCGACCCCTTTTCGCGGAGTTCGTCTCGCCCGCGTCGGCATCGGCCCATCCGCTGGATGAGCGAAGTGATTGGGCACCCCTCGGTGACGAGCAGGTCCGCGTCGATGTCCAGGCTCATTTCGCAAACTTGGGTCGTCACCGCCACCGCTGCGGGTTTGCCGGCCTTGATTGCCTCAACCGTCTCCCGATGGCGTTCGACCCGATGGTCGAGTTTGAAGCGGCTGTGGTAGCAGATCAGGGGGACGCTCGGCGGCAATGTGCCACCCAACGACTGTACGACCGCTTGTGCTCGGCTTACTTGGTTGACCACCCACAGCACCCGCTTTCCGGCAGCCACCGCGTCCCGGACTTTCTGCGCGGCTTCCATTTCGTGGATCCGAGTGGCCCGGTAACGTGGGGCTTCGGCGATCTGCTTCAGGTCGTCCGGCCGCGGGTTCGACAACTTGAGTCCGATTTCGACCAACTGATCCTGTCGGGCTTCGGGAAGTGTCGCGGTCATGCACAGCACGGGCACATCGAACGTCTTGAGGAACCCGAGCAAGGCCGAGAACATCGAGCGGTCGAAGCTATGGACCTCGTCCACCACTACCACGCTGTCCACGAGCAACGGCACCAGACACATCGGCCCGTAGCCGTAGCTCATGAAACCGAGGAATTGATCGACAGTGGCCGAGAAAATTCGCTTCGACCAGTGCTGGAGAGCAAAGAGGCGAGGATCGACGGCTGCGAACTTCTTTCCCTGGCGGGGATCTTCCGCGTCGAACATCCCATCGAGATCGTAACCAGCGGTGCCATGGATGAGGGCAGCGTCCGCTTCGGGTGCCCACGCGACGTAATCCTTGAAACCTTCCGTAGCTGTGGCCCGCGTGGGATACAGAAACAACACTCGTTGCACCGGACGGTCCTTCACTCGCCCTGCGATCCACCGCCACGCGGCCAGTGTTTTCCCAGCCCCGCACGGGGCGAGCAACAGGGCGCGGTCGGGGAGCGTTTCACAGTGATCCTGGAACTCATTCCATTTCGACCACTTGCCTTGCCGAGCGAGATCGTCGATTCGCCCCCGGATTACATCCATAATTATTGGGTGGTCGCAAAGCGGAGCGTTATCGAAGTTTTCCGAAATCCAGTCGATCCGTCGGCCGGTTCGTGGCAATCCTGATCCCGCGGCGTCAGCCGCCATCAAAGCAGCACGCACCGCGCGGAGCATCCGCAAGTCATCGCGCACTGCCAGCGTGCGCAGTC
>JAKEEV010000963.1 GCA_022616395.1 Planctomycetia bacterium
AGCCGCCACCCCTTGATACTACTGCCAAGCGAGCGGGCTAAGTAAGCCCGCTCCCGCTGGTCGCGGCTCGTTTAAAACTCACAGAAACCGTCGGGTTTACACCTCAACGCTCACTTTCCGACTGGTCTCGGAGGAGGAGCAATCTCGCCGACGGGAGGGCCGAGCAATCGGTTCAAGACGGGTGGAATCTCATTGGGTTTGAATCCGCGTGGGCCAGGGTCGCCGACGTAGGCCAGCTTGCCGTTGGCGCCAATCACGTACAACCGGTCGGGCCGGGCAAAGTACGCCTTGCTCACCTTGTCGTCGATGGTGTCTACCAACACCGGCAGCGAGACCTTGAAGTCCTTGACGAAGTCCTTCGCGACCTTGTTCCGCTCCTTGATCGTCTTCGGGTCAGCGATCAGGATTCCATCCTTGATGTTCTGCTTGGCCTGCTTGCCGTCGGTGGGGTGAGCTTCGCGGATGTAGATGAAGTAAAAGTACGCGTGCTTTGCGTGATCCTTGTGGAGCTTCTCGATCTGACCGACCGAGTTCCGAAACGGCGGTCAGGTACAGCTCCCGAATACAAGCACAACGGGCGTGCCCTTGAGGTCGGCGAGTTTGACCGGGTTCTTGCCCTCCACATCGGTCAGCTCAAACGCGGGCGCAACATCGCCGACCTTCAGCGTACCCTGCTGCGGCTTCTTCTTCGGTTCTTGTGCGACTGCGGCCGTCAGCGCAAGCGCCATCACACCGACACCGAGAACTCGAGCGGCTCTCATCGGGGAATCCTCTGCCTGGGTGGGGATCATCTGATTAAACCACAGACCAGGCGGGGAGGGATCGGGAATAGTATTCGGTATTTCGAGTTTTGGCTTCAGCGCGGATTCTCGGAATCCAGAATGCGCAGCGCCTCACCCCTCACCCCTCCAAAAAGACGAGCCGCCGCCTGGGGAGGCGGCGGCGTGGGGAGGATGATCTGGACAGGGGCACGGACGTGTTGTCTGAAAGGTTCGGGAGAGGGGGGAAATCTCTCCCGAGGTCGCGGCCCTTGGGGGAAGAGCCACTGCGACCTGTATTTCGTCGGTGTCGGCTCGCTTGTTGGGGGTGGGCGTGGTCTTGGGGGAAGGCACGCCCGAGCGACCCGACACCGATCCGCGATTCGCTTGGGGGTTGCTCGCCGCGGACGGAAGAATCTAAAGCAGAGTCCGTGCCAATTGCCGCGCCTGACTCTTGGTCGCGCCGGTTCCGTGAGCGCAAGTCATGAAATGGAAGCCGACTGCGAAAAACGACGAGAGATTTCCCCCCGCGAGTTTCGCGTGCCACACTTCACTCAGCCTCTTTCAGTTTGTAATTCTTGCCCGGCGTTGTAAGACGTTCTTCGGGTAAAACTGACAGAGTTCACCCATCTTCACAGGCCAATCGCCCGGAGCGCGCCGATGCCCGCCGATCAACTGGTGCAAAACCTGGAATCCGCGCTCTCCAAGATTCCGCTGATCGATCCTCACTCGCACATCGACCCGCTTAACCCGGTGTCGAAGTCGCTCGATGACATCCTCGGCTACCACTACTACACCGAACTGGCTCACTCGGCCGGGATGAGTCACGCGCCGTTGGCGAAGGATGTTCCTCCGCGCGATCGCGTGCGCGAGATCGTGCGGTTCATGGATCGCTACGACAACACGGCTCAGTACGGCTGGTTTTTGGACATCGCCCGCACGTTCCTCGGCTTCGAGGGCACGAAGATCACCGCCGCCGACGCCGACAAACTCTTCGACGCGGCCGAGAAGACCTTCGCGCAGAGCGACTGGGAACAGCAGGTTATCAAGCAGACGAAACTCGAGAAGATTTTCCTGACCAATGAGTTCGACGATCCGTTAGAGTGGAAACGCGGTCTGTCGGGGGCCGGCCGTGGCCGAATTGAAGGTCCAGGCGAGTCTTCGCCAACACCTGCTGCTCCCACAGTCTCCACGGCGCCCCGGCAGGCCGCTCCTCTCGATCCGAATGTGTATGTCCCGTGCTTGCGCACGGACACGCTGGTGTTTCATCTGGACAAGCCCGAGACGCGGAGACGGATCACGGCGTTCACCGGGATTGAAGTGCGTGACGCGGCCACACTCCGCATGGCTCTGGCGAGGATTTTCCTACACTTCACGCGCAACGGCGCGAAAGCGTGTGCGATCTCGCTGCCGCCCACCTTCCACCCGGCCCCGTTCGACGACGAACACTTCTACGAACAGATGCAGTTCCACGACTTCCACGATCTCGCCTCTGGTGTGTTCTGGCTGGTGGCCGAATCCTGCCGCGACTTCCGTTTGCCGTTCGATCTGATGATCGGCGTGAACCGCCGAGTCTACGAGAAGGGCGTCTATCAGGGGCAAGACCTCTTCGACCAGCGCACCAGCCTGCTGCAATACAAGGATCTATTCAACGCCTTCCCGTCTGTGACGTTCCCAATCTCGGTGCTGACCAGCGGGCAGAATCAGGAACTAATGGCGTACTCGTGGATCTTCCCCAACGTGCTCCCCAACGCGCACTGGTGGTACTCGAACACTCCGCCGTTCATCAAGAAGGATTTAACCGAGCGCCTCACCGCGGTGCCAAAGACGAAGCTCATCGGTTACTACTCGGATGCGTACAAGTTGGAGTTCGTGAAGCCGAAGTACGGCATGTATCGGCGCATCCTGGCCAATGTCTTGGCCGATGAGTTCGTGCGTCCCGGCGTGTTGAGCGAAACGGACGCCGTTGCTCTCGGTACGCGGCTCCTTCGCGACAACGTGAAGGAAGTGTTCAAAGTTTAAGAATGTAGTCCTCACGCTCCGCGTGAGGTGAAAAGACCTCACACGGAGCGTGAGGACTACATTCTTGTGTCCGATTTTCGGATAGCCGCGATTTGCCACAAAACGCCAGCTTTCGCAGGTTGCCAATCCTCTTCCTGTCGCGGCGCGCAGCTTGCAAAACTCTCCGGCTTCAAAGCGGTACAATAGCCGCACCGTTATGTTGCCCGAGAGGGTCTCGCATGGCTCGTTTGTTGTTTGCACTTCTTGCGCTCTGTGCTGGTTCGGTTGCGTTCGCAGCGGAGAAGCCCAGCGCGATTCAACTCACGACACTGGAAGGCAAAGCCGACACGCTTGCAACTCACGCGGGCAAGACCGCCACTGTTGTCGTGTTCGTGTCGTTCGACTGTCCGGTGTCGAACTCCTACGCCGCGCAACTTGACGAGCTTGCCAAAACGCACGCCGAGAAGGGCGTCGCGGTGATACTGATCTGCCCCTGTGACGACAAGCCGGAGCAAGTGAAGAAGTCATCCGCCGGCTTCAAGCTGACGATCCCCGTGTTGATCGACGCGAAGAAGGAACTGGCGGCGGCTCTCAAGGCCGAGATCACGCCTGAAGC
>JAKEEV010000964.1 GCA_022616395.1 Planctomycetia bacterium
CTGCGACAACTGCACGCGTACTGCGGCGCGATCCAGCGGATGTTACTCCGTGGACCGAAACCTGCGGACAGATTCGCTGTCTCGTCGAGCAGAAGGACGGAGCCGCGGCCGAGGTTCATCACGTCGAGATTACCGACGCCAAACTCCACTACCACGAGCGAACCGACGAGTTCTATTACGTCATCGATGGTCAGGGAACGATGACCCTCGACGGCGAAGAGATCGAACTTCACAAGGGTGTTGTGGTGTACATCCCGCGCGGCGTTCGACACAAGGCGTGGGGGAAGCTCACCATCCTGACTGTGTGCATCCCCGCCGGTGTAATGGACGACATTCACGAAGTGGAGTAGTTACTGTTCGCCGAGACCGGCCGGATCACATTCTATCGGTCGTTGCGCTGGGTTCCCTCCACTCCACGCTTTGCACGCCCTCGATGCGATTCAGCTCCGCGACCAGAGTGATCACCGTGACGCCTTCGCGTAATCGAAGTGTGTATGTCAGGTCGAGAGCTGCTCCCTGCCGGGCGGTTACGACTGCCACGAGCCGCACGGGTTCCGCTTGCTTGGCGATAGTCGGCGTCAGCACAGCGGCCGGATCGGTTCCGATTCCCACACGAACGACCAGCGTGCCTTCCTGGGTGAGCGAGGCGAGCGATCCCTTATCCGCAGGACCATTCCCGTTCCCTTTCCCGCCCCACGCGTTTAAAGCCCACGCCATCAGCCCAACGAGTGGAATGCCGAAAACCGCGACCATGTACGCTCCTGCACCGGCCGCCATGCCAACGACCACGGCGAAGATCACAAACGCGGTGTCGCGCGTGTCCTCGACCACTGTTCGGAATCGGACAATTGCCAGCGCGCCCACCAAGCTGAAGGCGCGCGCGATGTTGGAGCCGATCACCATACTCACCATCGCCAGAAGAATGGCGAGCAAAACGAGCGTCGAGACGAACGAGGCCGCTTCGACTCGTTTCTTGCGCTGGGTCAGGAAGTAAGCGGCTCCGGCCGCGATCCCGAACACCGCGGCAAGACCGAGGCGGAGGGCCAATTCGTCCAGCGTAATCGGCGGCTCCGGCTTCGATGAGGTCGTAAACACGTCCAGCGCGGGGTCAGCCATTGACCGCCCTCCGCGAATCCGCTAACCCCGTTGATTCCACAAACAGCCGGTACTTCGACACCGGGTTTGGCGTCAGCCGCAACTTCGCGATGATCTCCTTGAACAGCACCGGCATGGCAACGCGAAACTTGAACTCACAGATCACGCGATCCGCAAGCAGCACCGCAGCCGACTCCACAGGTTCCAGGTTCCAGTCATGGGCCGGAAGTCCACGCACGCGGCGGTCGAAGGTAAGTCGAACGGTGCCGTTCTCGCCCGCTCCGATGTAAGCGACTCGCTCGTAAGCGATGCAAGCAACCGGTTGGAGATCGCGCGCGAGAACGTCTCGACGAAACCACCCACCTCTCCAGTCGCTCTCCACTTGGCGAGCGGTCAACGCGCGCAATCCCTCCGCGTCGAGTCGCGTGCGGTGCTTGCAAACCTTGTCACCCACTTTCGTCTTGCGTTCCACAAACACCGGCCCAGTCGAACCATACCGACGAACTCGATACTTGTCGCGGTTGTATCCCTCTGTGCGAAAGTAGACATCGAATGTGGGCGTGTCTGTGTAGAGGCTCGTCGTGGAGTAAGCGTCGCCAAGCAACGGGTCCGCGTAAGGATCAAGATGAAGCCGGCCGTTCACCTGAGTCGCAACCGCGTCGGCCTGTTCTTCGGTCAGGAGGAACTTCACCTCGTAAGCGACCGGGCCGCCAGCCACCGCGGGATGAAACAAGGATGGCGATTCCAGCGCTTGTTCAGGCGTCTCGATCCTGCTTGGTCCGACTACGACAGCGGACGATGCTTCCGACAACTCCCTCATTTCGGACCGCTCCTTCACCCGTTCTTCAAAAATCGGGCTTGTGGTGAAAATGGAACCTGTCGGCTGGCTTGAGGCAGCCGAACAGAGAACACTTTTTCCTGACGGGAGTCCAACCCAAGTAGTCAGCAGCGTTTCGGTAGGGGAGGGAAACCTCAACCGCAGGCGTGTCATCCGAGCTTACTCGACGAGAGCGTTCCAAACCAACCGAATCATCACGAAAAATTCACCGACTTTTCACTTGCAGTTGACTCTCAGAAGTGGCTGAAGATTGCATCGCGACATTGCCTGAGCTACTCTGAGTGGAGTTTGAACTCCCACCGAGAAGCGGAGGGCCGTTGATGCTTGGCACTCCGAGAATGACGCGCCGAACGCTGCTTCGCCTCGGAGCGGTCGGTGGACTGTCGCTGCCGTCGTTTCTGCGCGCTGTTGCAGCTCCCTCGGAGGGCTTACGCCCGCTCGCCAAGAATGCCAAGAATGCCAAAAGTGATGGCTTCGGCCGCGCGAAGCGGTGCCTCATCCTCTTCCTCACCGGCGGGCCTCCTCAACACGACACCTTCGACCCGAAGCCGGATGCTCCGGCCGAGATTCGCGGAGAGTTCAAGCCTATCGACACAAACGTGCCGGGAATTCGTCTCGCGGAACTTTGCTCGAAGCTCTCTCAGCAAGCCGACAAGTTCTGCCTCGTACGGTCGATCACGCACGCGGACACCGTTCACACGTCCGCCGGGTACACGATGCTCACCGGCATGTTGCATCCGAAAGTCAACGCCAAGTCCGCGACCGACATCCAACCGGGTGCGGTCGATCACCCGCATCTCGGATCGCTTCTGGCGAAAGTGCGACCGCCCGCGCGCGGCCCGGCATTCGTCTCGCTGCCGGAGATTATCAAGGACGCGGGCGTCAACGAGTTCCCCGGTCAGGGCGCGGGGTTCATCGGCAAGCGATTCGATCCGTTCCGTATTGAAGGCGATCCGAAAACCGGCACCTTCCGGCTTCCCGATGTTGAATTGCCGAACGAAGTGCCCGAGAAGCGACTCGAAGAGCGCAGAAAGTTGCTCCAGAAGCTCGACCGACCCGGCGACATACCCGACCGAGACGCGTTCTATGACCGCGCGTTCGATCTCATTCGCTCACCCGCTGTTCACACCGCGCTCAAGCTCGACCGCGAACCGGAACGCATGAGGAAGAACTACGGCTCACACCTGTTCGGTCAGGGATGTTTGCTCGCGCGCAGACTCATCGAAGCCAGCGTGCCGCTCGTCACGGTCTACTGGCATTACGAAGGGCCGGACGATTCGCCCGTGTGGGATACGCACGAGAACAACTTCCGCCACTTGCGTCAGCGCCTTGTGCCACCCACCGATCAGGCGGTCGCGTACTTGCTTGCCGATCTGGCGGCTCGCGGGTTGCTTGAAGATACGCTGCTTGTCGTGATGGGCGAATTCGGCCGCTCGCCTCGCATCAACAAGCAAGCAGGCCGCGACCACTGGCCGCAGGTGCAGTCGATTCTCCTGGCCGGCGCGGGCATTCGCGGAGGAAGTGTCTACGGAGCATCGGATCGCGTGGGCGGTCAGCCCGCGGAAGGCGCGATTTCTCCGACCGACCTCACAGCGACATTCCTGCACTTGCTCGGTATCCTGCTCGATGTGGAGATTCACGATCAGGCAGGTCGCCCGTATCGCGCGTGTCACGGAATGCCCGTCCGCGGGTTGATTAGCTGACCGGTGCGAATTCCATGCACTTCTGTTAATCTCGCGTCATGTCCAACACACTTTCACCCTGGGTTGCGGAAGCGGCGAAGTTGCCGGTTGCATTCGCACAGGTTCGTGAAGACCCGCGAATCGACAAGTTCGTAGTGGAACGCGCCGGAGAAAGCGCTCGCGTGTGCATGGTCGCGTCCGGCGGTTGCACCGCGGCCGTGCTGGTGACGCTTCCCAACGTGGAGGCAATTCACATCGTCGATCCGAACCCGGCTCAGCTCGCGCTGACGCGCCTGAAACTGCGGTTGCTTGAAGCGCGGGAACCAGATTACCGATTGGCTCTGCTCGGACATACCCCACTGGGCGGTCGGCTTCGACAGATGAAACTCACCGAAGAGTTATCCATTCTCGGACTTCCCGCCGATGTGTTCGGCCCAACGGACGCTTCTCATCGCCTCGCTCCCGACTTCGCGGGGCGCTACGAGCAGTGTTTCACCGCGCTTCAGGCAGAACTTGTTGCCCACCGCGAGGAACTCGACGAGGTGCTCTCGCTCTCTGACCAAGCTGAACAACACCGACGAGTCGCGCCGGAAACTCCACTCGGTCGCGCACTCGACACGGCGCTTGACACCGCGATGTCACTGCCGAACCTCGTCGCTCTGTTTGGCGAAGGAGCAACGCGAAACCAGGTCGAACCGTTCTCGAGGCACTTCGCGAGACGAATCCGACACTGCTTCGCAACACTCCCGGCCGCAAGCAATCCGTTCCTCTGGCAGATGCTCGGCGGGCGCTATCCCGTCAACCACCCGGCGGACTGGTTCGCGCTTCCATCACCGACCCGAATGCCGGAGGACACATTTCGACACGCGTTCATGGCGGATGCGTTGTATGAACACCCCGGCGAGTTTGATGTAGTTCACCTGTCCAATATTCTCGACTGGCTCTCGCCCGAAGAAGCGACCGCGACACTGGAACTCGCGGCCCAGGCACTTCGATCCGAAGGGCAAGTCATTATTCGCCAACTGAACTCGACGCTTGACATTCCCGCGCTGGGGCCGATGTTCGCTTGGGATGCACAAACAGCCGCGGAGTTGCACGCCCGCGACCGCAGTTTCTTCTACCGCGCTCTGCACCTGGGGCGAAAGCGATGAACGTTCATCGTCTCACCACAGCACCATCTCCTGAACTTGCAAAGGCGCTGACGCGGTTCGAGGAACAGTTCACATATCCCCTCGGACCAGGGCGGTTCTTCCGCATCTCACATGGCGATGACTATCCGCGCTTCTTCCGCGCGATCGGAGATGCCGTCTGCTTCGTCGCTGAACGCGATGGCGAAGTGCTCGGAGTCCTGGGGCTTGCCGCGACGCGCGTGCGAATCGCTGATGGCACCGAGCGATCCGCAATTTATCTCGGCGACCTGAAAGTTGCCCCGGCTGCTCGTTGTGGGATGGCACTTCTGCGACTGGCGGAAGCCGCTGGCGCGTGGTGTGTTTCGCTCGCGGAATGTGGTTTCGGAGTAGTAATGGACGGCACGCCCGTTACGCCAGATCGTTACACCGGCAGACTCGGCATTCCTCATTTCCGCGAAGTGGCAAAGATCGCGGTGCTGAAGTTGCCCGCTTTAGTGGGGTCAGATGCGTTTATTACATGGGAAGCGAACGCGGCCACCGGCGAGGAGTGTTTCACGCGCCTGACTGCCGGACACATTTCCACCGCCGGCGGAAACGCATTGGAACGCTCGGATACATCTCCGCTGTGGTTGGTGTCTCCTGATGGTTCCGCATGCGGTCGATTTGAAGACACGCGGCGCGCGAAGCGATTATTCGCGGACGATGGAAGCGAGATTATCTCCGCTCACCTGTCCTGTATCGGATACGCGAACCACTCAGCGCTCGCGGAGTTACTTCGTGTTGCGTGCAGTGTGGCTGCGGTTCGCGGATTCCCGGCTCTGTTCGCTGCCGTGCCGATGGCTGAGTCCGACGCGATTCTTGCTGCGCTTAACAAACCGGGCGTGATCGTTGCCCCCGCGACCGTGTTCGCTACCAACTTCCAACCCAATCAACTTTGGTTTCATCAACCTTGGTCGATCAACACTGCGGAGATTTGAACATGAGCCAAACCAGCCGCGCCCCCGGAGTGACTGCCCGCGCCTGCACAATCCTGGAACAATCCGGGATCATGGTCAACCCGTACTTCCGCGATCTGCAAAACGGCACAATGCCGCTCGATGCATTCCGCCGAACGCAGGAGCAGTTCTTCTTCGCGGTCACGTTCTTCCCGCGGCCGATGGCGGCACTCGTCGGCCGCATCCCAGACCCGAAGCAGCGGCTTGATGTGCTTCACAACCTCGTCGAAGAACACGGTGAGTTCCAGGAACAGTGCTTCCACCACAACACGTTCCAGCAGTTCCTTTGCACCATCGACGGCAAGCCCGACAGACTCGACGACCTCATCATCTGGCCGGAAGTGCGAGCCTTCAACAGTGTGCTCACGACAGCGTGCGTGCTGGATGATCTGGAAGTGGGCGTTGCCTGCATGGGTGTCATCGAGCAGGCATTCGCCAGTATCTCGGCTCTCATTGGGAAAGCGGTGGTGGATCGCGGATGGGTGTCATCCGAGAAGCTGGTTCACTACAAGTTGCACGCGGAGATTGATGAAAGGCACGCGGAGGAGTTCTTCGCGGTGGTGGAAACCGGCTGGCAGAACGGCACGCGCCGTTACTTCGTCGAGCAAGGACTGGAACTGGGAACCTACATCTTCGACCGACTCTATCGCGACCTCAACGCGGCCGGCAGCACGCGAAAGCCAAAGTACCACAGTCAACCGCACGAAACTCGCGGAGACGAATTGGTGATGCGCTGCGGCTAAAGTAGGTGCCGCGAGCCGAGGTGGGCTTTCATAGTAGTCATCACGCTCCGCGTGATGTGTCTTTCTCCGCCCCTTCGGGCAACGCCGTGAAGGATTTATACTGTTAGTGGAGTTGGGGTTGGCGTCGTTGGGAGGATAAGCGAGAAG
>JAKEEV010000965.1 GCA_022616395.1 Planctomycetia bacterium
TACGGATGCCGAAACCGCCAACGACAAACTCGTGCCGGATGTGTTCAAGAACATGAAGGTGCCGGAATTCGCGGTACCGGCCACAAAGGAAGAATGGGAGAAGCGCAGAGGAGATGTGAAGCAAAAGGTGATCGCTTCACTTGGCGATCTTCCCCCGCGACCCGCCAAACCGAAAGTGCATCTGGTGTCGGCCGAGGTTCACAAGGGATTCAAGCTCGAACGACTTCGCATCGACAACGGCGTTGATGGCGTGATGTCCGCGATGATGCTCATTCCCGAAGGATTGAAAGGACCGGCACCGACAATTCTGTGGCTGCACTCATCGAGCTACGATCACCACCAGTTGCTTCAACCCAATACCAACGGCGGAGAGGAGCCGCTCAGTGTCACCTTTGTGAAACGCGGATGGGTGGTGTTTGCTCCCGATGCCGCGTGGTACGGCGACCGAGCAGGGCAGGGACCAGCGGGAACACGTGAAGTCACACGCGCGCAACAAGACAGCCTGCACAAGTATCACCTGTGGTTCGGCCGAACGCTCTGGGGCATGTTCGTGCGCGACGACCAAGTTGCTCTCGATTACCTCTGCACTCGACCGGAAGTTGATGTGAAGAAGATCGGTGCCACGGGAATGAGCATGGGAAGCACACGCTCCTGGTGGCTTGCGGCCGTCGATGATCGGATTGCGTGCATGGTCGGAGTTGCGTGCTTGACGCGATACGAGAACTTGCTGAAGCACGGTCAACTTCGGCAGCACGGAACCTATTACTTTGTGAACGGCATCCTGAAACACTTTGACTCCGAAGCAGTGGTCGCGCTCATCGCGCCTCGACCAACTCTCTTCCTGACGGGCGAACTGGACGCGGGCAGTCCGGCGGATGGCATCAAGGTGATCGAGACGAAAGCCGGCGGAGTGTTCAAGGTCGCGGGAGCAGAGGAGAAGTTCAAGAGCATCCGCTACCCGGATGTGGGCCACACCTACACGCCCACCATGCGTAAGGAAATGCTCGCGTGGTTCGACAAGTGGCTGAAGTAGGCCCGCCTCGGCCCGGCGGGCTTTTGAAGCGCGGAACGGGGAACGGGGAGCGCGGAACGGCAGACAACACACCCGCAGCGCATTGGGTTTTGGTTCCGCATTCCACGTTCCGCATTCCGAATTTCCCAAGTGCCGCTCGGCTCGCGGCACCTACTTTACACCCGCTTCCCCGGTTGTCGGATCAACACCTTCGTCATGCCGAAGAGAATCACGCACAGCACCACACCGAAGGCGACCATGTTGAGCGTCATCATGAGCGTGCCTCGTGAGCAATTCCCGCCGAGAGAAGACAGGCCGCGGTGACCGGTCAACCAGGCGTCTTCGCATTAGAGTATATGTGGATCGATTTGTCCATAATAATCTTCGCGAAGCGCCAATTTGCACGAATTCCAGGCACTTAGCCCTTCTTTTCGTCGGCCGGACCGCGTTTGAATTCACCAAAACTTGCGGAGAGCATCGCGAGGTGGATGAAGCCGAGAAAGAGGTGTCCTGTCAGCAGCGCGGGGGACAATCCGACCCCCAGCATGAGCCGACCGGAAGCGAATAGCCCCGCGAATATCACGAGACACCACGCGATACCGGCCCACGGGTTGTCGAGAATCAGGCGCGCGGCCCCGGAGGTGAATCCTGGGAGTGTTCCTCGAGTCGGGAACGTGTCCATGAGGTTCGCGGCATCTCCTTCGGTCGTCTCGACTTCCGAGAGCGACTCAAGTGGAGACATCAACCCCTGGTTGAAGCGAAACGCCGTGAGCCGGCGCTGGATGTCTTCTGCCAGAGTGCGGAGAGCTTGAGGCTCGAAGCCACCGAACAATCCGCGCGTGGCTCTCTCATCGCCAATCACAAGACTCAGACCGGCTCGACTCTTACCCGGTTGCTCATCTGTTTCGAGGCAAATGAATAGCCTCAGTCCGCGAACGTGCGCCAGTTCACACACGCGGTTACCTCCGTGCGATAAGTGCGCGCGGGTGAAGATCAGAGTCGTGCGGTGAGCGCGCCAGGAGCGGAAGAGCATGCGGAGGATTGCGGCTCCTCCCGAACTGAGCCACGCAACCAACTGCGCGATGAACAGTCCGGTAAGTACCAGTTCCCACGCGGGTCGGTTTGCGTCGGAGATGATGAGGGCAGAAGTGACCACACCGAGGACACCAAGCGGCAGGACGACCATGAACAACACAAGGAAGGGTGGAACCCTTAGCCTGGGGACGGGGTTGTGCGGGTTGAACGTGTACGTGAGGCTGTTGGGAGACTCCTCAACGGTCACGTCCAGGCCCGCGAGAGAAAACGATTCGGGTTCGCTCATGGGTCACTGCTTCCCCGCGGTTGGCCCGACCGTGAACGCTTCCGCTCCCAGAGGCAGCGCGCCCAGGTCCGGCTTGCCCGCATCACGCTTCCGGAGTGGATCGGGCCACTTCGGGTTAATCTCGGTGCCCGCGTTGATCGCGGGGCTTCCCTCCACGAGTCGGTAGTCGCCAGTCGCATCTCCCCAGAGCGCGAAGCGCGCGAACTTCGGATCGGCGAACAGATCATTTCCTCCCCAGCCCGGCGCGTACTTCGCCTTGCTCGCCACAAACGCCTTCGACTTGCGCGCTGGCGCGAAGAAGTCACCCTTGAACGTTGGACCGTCGGAGGTGCTCCAGAACAAGTTGAAGTCCGCTACGAAGTCATCGTCTGTCACAAGGGGCAGCGCCTGACCGGGCAATCCGCCCGTGCAGACGAACACGTTATTGAACACTCGGCGCGTGGTGCCCGCTGTCGCGCGTGCCATGCCGAAGCCGTAGTGGTCGCGGAACGCCTTGTCTCGGAAGAGTACCGTGTTGTGGTAGAAGAACATCTTCTCCCACGTCGGGCTACCGTGATCGCCACACAGAAAACCGGTATGCGGTACGCGAGCTGGACCGCCGGGTTTCTCTGGCGTGAAGCGCTGGTCATCGGCTGAGGTCGGCCACTGGTAGCGCACTTCTCCGCGCTGGTCGATGATATTGCGTGTGATGTAAACGCCCGAACCGAGTTTGTACTTCCCCGCGAACGCAAAGCAGTGCAGGCAGCGCGTGATGCGGTTCTGCGTGATGTGAATGTCTCCTCCGGTGCCGGCTCCACTGAGGTAAATGCCGTCGTCGTTGAAGTTATCCACGAGGTTGTGATGGAAGCGCAGTCCGCGAATGGTGCCGATGTATGGGCCATCGTGGCAGTCGGTCAGTTCGCAGTAAGCGATCTCGACGTTCTTGCATCCGCCGGCTTCCGGTCGAGCGGTCATCAGGTACGCGGAGTTTCCGCGATACTTCTGCCCTCCGCGCCACGCCCACGGAGCGGAGATTCCGCGAACGCAACTGCGCGTCAGCTTCACCTCATTGCTTGCGCGAAGCATGACCGCGGGCGAACCGCCATAGACATGTAACCCGTCGAGTTCCACCGACTCGCACTTCTCGACGTTCAATGTCGTGCGGCTTGCTCCACGAATGACGAGGTCTTGCACGCGAACATGCTTTGCGCCATTGAGGTCGAACGGCACTCCAGCACCCGCCACACACAGCTTGAGCTTGCGCGGGTCTGTCTGGCCCGTGTAATTTTCACCCGCCGTGACGTGTGCGAACTTCGTGTGCCCAAGTCGGCAGTGAATGTGCCCGGTCGCGGAGTCGTACCACAACCCCGGCCCGCAGTAGAGTCCCTTCGGGTCGTCTTCGATCTTGCCCGTGAGATTCCAGAACAGATTTACTGATCGGATGTCGTGTGCGAAGCGGTAGCCGTGCAGCGTGTTCATCGAATCGAGAAAGTGACCGAGCACGATCCCGCCGAGCTTCGGGTAAGCCTTCACGGACCGGTATTCGCCAACGGTGCTGTTCTTCACTGGTTCCCAGGTGGTCGCGGGAGCTTTCGCGAACTCGCGCAGTCCGCCATCAATCACCGCCAACTCGCCGGGGAAGGATCGAATCGTGATAGGTTGCTTCGCGGTGCCTGTCCCCTTGACTGTCACGTGTTCGTAGTAAGTGCCTCCGCGCAGGTAGAGCGTTTCGCCCGCCTTGAGCTTCGGAATCGCGTGTGCGAGTGTCTTCCAGGGCTTCGCTTGCGAACCATCGTTCCCATCATCGCCCTTCGCGGGATCAACGAACAGAGCCGGGCCGTCGGCCTTCGCTCGTGTTGATGCTTCGGGGAGCGGACGCATTGGCGGATGAGACGCGAACTCGGCCGCGCAGACAGGCGCGGTCAGGGCCGCGAGGAGGAGGGAGGCAAGGCGCATGGCAGGCTCCGGGAGAGGAGAACTCCCCATTGGAATACCCGATGGCGAAGCCAGAGGCAACGAATCGAACACCAGAAGCAGTGGCACACGAGTTGCACACAAATGCGGGCGGAGTGATCCGCATTCAGGAGGATTAACACATGTCGATACGCACCACCAACCCACCTACAAAGCCCGAGGCTGCCAGGCGGTTCCACACTCGCAACAACATCAGCACCGAGAACCGGTCGAAGCTGGTTCCCCTGCTCAACCAGCAACTCGCGGACACGATTGATCTCTACACGCAGCTCAAGTACGCGCACTGGAACGTGAAAGGGGCGAACTTCATCGCGCTTCACAAGCTGTTCGACGAGTTGGCCGAAAAGGTTGAGCGCCACATCGACGAAATGGCGGAGCGGGTGACGGCACTGGGCGGAGTCGCGAACGGAACGCTCCGGCAGGCCACAACCACCAGCCGGCTGCCGGAGTTCCCACTTGAGATAGTCCACTCACACGATGTGGTGGAGGCTCTGGCTGAGCGGTTCGCGACGATGGCCAACACTGCTCGAGAAGCAATCGACCAGACGGGCAACTGGGGCGACATGGCCACCGCCGACGTGTTCACCGAAATCACCCGCGCCCTCGACGAAGGGTTATACTTCCTCGAGGCGCACTTGCAGGGCTGAGTGAAGAGAGTGATCCGCGGATTCGCAGAGGGACACAGATTCAAGACAAAAGAGAGAAGAGTTTGACGGGATAACAGGATCAACACGATCCAGATTTCAAATCCTGTTCGATCCTGTCATCCTGTCAAACTCTTCTGTTTTGAATCTGCGTTCATCTGCGTAATCTGCGGATACAACTCTTTTGTGTTCTCTGTGATCAGTCCTCTTCACATCAACCGCCAAGCAGCACTCACAATTCCGATTCCAACCAGAAGCACCAATCCAAAGCATCCCTTGTTGATGACCTTCGGCACGAGCGCTTGAAGTTCGGCTTCAGCCTCGTCGCAGGCGCGGATAAAGCCTTCGCGGTCGTCGAGTTGCTTGTAGTCCGCGTCGTGGACGATCTTGTTGCGCACCGTGGCGATGAAGCGCAGCTTCTTGACGAGCGGCTCGGACAGTTTGTCCTGCACGCTGGTTACTTTCTCGTGTAAGCCCTTGCCGGTGGCTCCAACGACCTGTTCGAGAAGCGTTTCCAGCGACTTGGTCCGCGTGATGGCCAGTTCGATATCGCTCATGGGCTCTGCCTTCCCCAACATCAGATCGGCTTACCCAAAACGAGATTAACCGCTTAGCACTCGGTCCGAGTTATGGAAGGAGATCGCTGACCAGAATTGAAGCGCCTGGCACTGCGAGCGGAGATACGCGGTCGGTGGGACCGAATGTGTTGTGCGTGCGGTACGCAGTCGCTCCAAGACCAGCGGGAAGCGGCACCGGGTCGCGGAAGATGTGCAACACGCGGTTCACGACATCGAGAACCCAGTAATCCGCGATGCTCGCCGTGGCGTACAGTTCGGCCTTCACCGTGGTATCCGTGGAGAGGGTCGTATCCGCGACTTCGACGATCAGAAGGGCGGTTGTGGGGTGGTTGGTGTAGTCCTCGAACTTGCCAGCGAACACCGCGACATCCGGTTGCGGGTCGCTGTGTGTGAGGTTGATTGGATCAGCGCGGCCCACCCACGCAACACCCGCGAAGACTCGCTCCAACAACTCGGCGGTCTTGCGGCA
>JAKEEV010000966.1 GCA_022616395.1 Planctomycetia bacterium
AGAGGAATACAGAAGATTGAGTTCAGATCATCTCTATTCTTGTCTTCTATTTTGTGCCTCTTGTGCGTTTTTGTGGCCATTCTCTTCTTGATCTCCTCTGTTGTGATCCGTGTACTCTGTGTTTATCGGTGGCCGGTCTTTCTTGAGGACACGACATGGATCGCGGGATGGTTATCTTTGTCGGCGCGCTGCTCACGTTCTCGTCGAGTTGGCTCGGCCTGGTGCTCTACCCATACTGGCAGTTGCAGCACGAGCAGCCATACAAGAAAGACGAAGGCGACATCGCATACCCGCAACCGCTGGAAGGCAAGGCGCTCGCCGGGAAAAAGGTGTATCAGCAGAACGGTTGTTTGTATTGCCACAGTCAGCAGGTGCGCAGCGAGAAGTTCGGCAACTGGTGGGAAGACGGCGTTGAGAAAACCGGCTCCGACATTCGCCGAAGTTACGGCCTGCGCCGAACGGTTTCACGCGACTACATCTACGACAACCCGACGATGCTTGGTACCATGCGCACGGGGCCGGATCTTGCCAACATCGGCGTGCGGAACCCTTCCGAAGCGTGGCACCACACGCACATGTTGAACCCGCGATCCGCCAACGAGTGGAGCATCATGCCGTCGTTCGCGTTCCTCTACACGCGCGAAAAGATCGTCGGCAGTCGCAGTGACAAGGCACTGTCACTTGGTCGCGAATGGACGGTGAAGCCCGGTTACCGCTGGCGACCCAGTTCAAAGGAATGGGACGAGATTCTGGCCAGACGCGGAGAGACGATCGTGACGCAACTCCTGGGAGGCCAGCCCACCGACTTCGACACGAAGACGCCCGAAGGCAAAACGCGTCTGCTCGAACTCTGGCTCACTTCGCCGGAGGAGGAATATCAGGTTCTTCCGACCGGCGAGGCGGATGCACTGGTCGCCTACTTACTCGCGCTGCGGAAAGCCGAAGTCCCGCTGCCGGAGGCGAAAGAATGAGCGAACCAAAACCGAAACCGGAGGTTCACACCTCCGGCTCGCCAACCACCGATGCGCGCGTGATCCCGACCGGGGGCGATTCCGTCTCGGACTTGCACCGCGCGCACATGATTCAGATGAACGATCCGGTGATGCTCACCGCCGACGGAGTCGAAAGCCCCGAGACTGGCGACGAGCCGGGATTCGGCGGCTCGGACTCCGTCCAGCGGTTGCACGATGCGGTGATGCGCGAGCAGGCCGAACCGCGCGACGGGTTTGAACCGGTGCCGTTCTGGGTCGCGATTGTCTGCGGCGCACTTCTGATGTGGGGCGGCTACTACATCGGCGCGAACACCGCCGACTTCCGACGCGACATCTTCGACGTGCCGAATCCGAAAGCAACCGAAGTGATTACCGCGCCTGACCCCGATCCGCAGACCGTCGATGAGTTGAAAGCAATCGGCGCGCAGAAATACCAAAGCATCTGCGCCGCGTGCCACCTGCCAACTGGAGAAGGGAAGCCCGCCGAGAACATCCCGCCGCTGGATGGCTCCGAATGGGTGGTCGGCGAGCAAGCCGCGCCGGAACGGCTCGCCCACATTCTGCTCTACGGCCTGAAGGGACCAGTCACGGTAAAGGGTAAGACGTTCTCCGGCGCGACGATGCCAGCTCAAGGCGGATTGCTGAAGGATTACGAGATCGCCGGCGTGTTAACTTATGTCCGCAACAGTTGGTCGAACAAGGGCGACCCCGATAACGCGAAGCCCGCCATTACCGCTGCGGTGGTGAAAGCCGTTCGCGCCAAGGAGAAGGACGGCAAGAAGCGCCCGACCGATGGAAGCGACTCCGTGACGATGGAGGAGTTGTTGAAGATCCCAATTGGCCCCGCCGCACCGCCGAAGAAGTGAAAGTGCGAGCATCGGAGCCGCGACCGTCAGGGAGCGATCTTGGTTCAGCGCTCCCTGCCGGTCGCGGCTCCGATGAACTACTACCAAGCTCCCCTTTTGAGGCATCGTAAGGGACAATCCCGATGATGTTGGAAGCGGAAAGGTTCGCGGTGAACCTCACAATTCACCGCGCGTCTACTTTCCATCGCTCCTGTCATTGGATACAAGATGTCGATCTGCACACACACCAACGAGCCACCTTGCGAAGAATCGCCGTGCCGCGCGCCTTCACCAGGCGGGAAACTCGGCCTCGGCGTGCGCCTGGGAATCGGCATCCTCGTTGTCGGGCAGTCGATGATCTTTGGTCTGGCTCTCAATCTGCACGAAGTTCCGCAACAGGTCCGCTGGTTCACTCAGAATCTCATTCTGTGCGCGACACTGCTGGTGATCGTGCTTCTCGGCGGGCCGCTTGTTCGCGCTGCAGTGAATGAACTGCGTCGCGGACGGCTCACAATCGAAGCTCTCTTTCTGCTCACGATGACCGGAGCGATGGCGGCATCGCTGCAAGCACACATCACCGGCCGCGGGAAGATTTACTTCGAGGTCGTCTCTGTTCTGCTTGTCGTTTACACACTCGGAAGGCTCATCGGCTCGCGGAGCCGCGCCGCAGCGCTCGCCAGTTCACGCGCCTGGGGCGATCAACTTTGCACCTGTCGGCTTGTCGACGAAGTC
This sequence comes from Planctomycetia bacterium, assembly GCA_022616395.1. GTDB lineage: Bacteria > Planctomycetota > Planctomycetia > Gemmatales > Gemmataceae > Gemmata. The sequence continues at coordinate 2,570 of JAKEEV010000966.1, forward strand.
GGTCGCACGCGCTCGCTGCCGGTCGAGGAGATCATGCCGGGCGACATAATCGAAGTTCATCCGGGCGAAATGATCGCGGTCGATGGCGTAATTCGCGACGGCGTGGGCTTCGTCTCGGAATCGTTCGTGACCGGCGAGCCGTTCGCGGTGGTTCGGCGACCAGGCGACCACGTTCTGGCTGGCTGTGCCTCCTTCGACGCGACTTTCCGTATCGCGACGACCGTGAAGGGCACCGAGCGGCAAGTGGATCGTCTGCTCAGTGCTGTCGAAGAAGCGCGTGACAAGCCGTTGTCACTGCAAGCACGCGCGGACGCCATCGGCCGATGGTTCTTGCCGCTGGTGGTGTTCACCGCACTCGGAACTTTCACTTACTGGACGTTCCTCACGCCCGCGGGGTGGGAAGCGGGGCTGTTCAACGCGATGTCTGTGTTGCTCGTCGCGTGCCCGTGTGTAATCGGACTCGCGACACCGATTGTGATTTGGTCCGCGCTTGGCCGACTGGCCGAACGCGGTGTCATCGTGCGTTCGGGCGATGCCATCGAGCGACTCGCGACCGTTGACCGCGTGATGTTCGACAAAACCGGCACACTGACAGAAGATCGCTTCACGCTGCTCGACATCGAAACAACTTCCACAGGCGAAGAGCGCGCGAAGTTGCTCGGCTGGCTCGCGCTTGTGCAGTCGCAGAGCAATCACCCCGTCGCGAAGTCGTTCGCGGAACTTCCCCGGTTCTTTGAGCCAGGCGCGGAGCCGCGTGTTGACTCGTTGAAGACCGTTCCCGGCTGCGGCGTCCTCGCGGAGTTGGTTGAAGCAAACAGCAGGCGACACGAGATCAAGATTGGAACACAGGAGTGGATTGGGTCAGAAGACCCACCCCCCCAACCCCCCTCCCTGCAGGGAGGGGGGAGTAAAGCCGTTGTCGTTGAGGTCGATGGCGAACTCGCGGCGGTTGCGGTCGTGGCCGAACGGCTCCGCACTTCCACGCCGGAAGCGATTGCTCACTTCGCACAACTTGGACTGCCCCTGGAAGTGCTCACGGGCGACACGCTCGACCGCGCAAAGGCGTTGAATCTTCCGACAACGCGAGCCGGACTTCTGCCCGACGACAAGCGGGCACTCGTCGAAGCAGCAAAGGCCGACGACGGGAAACCGCTGTTCATCGGCGACGGCATCAACGATGCTTCAGCGCTCGCCACAGCGCACGTCGGAGTTGCGCTGGCAAGCGGAACTGACCTCGCGGTAAGCGCGGCTCAGATCACGCTTCATGGAAACGATCTCCGAGCGATACCGTGGGCCGTGGAACTCAGCCGCGACGCGGTTCGCGCCGTTCGCCGAAATCTGTCTCGCGCGCTGTGCTACAACGTGGTCGGGATGACGCTCGCCGCATGCGGGATGCTGCACCCAGTCGTCGCGGCCGTGCTGATGGTGGTGTCGAGCCTCACGCTGATCTTCTCTTCGACGCGCGTGGGACCCACCCCCCAACCCCCTCCCTGCAGGGAGGGGGAGCAAAGCATCGAGGTTTCGGAGTTTTCTCTTCCGGCCACGAGCGCGTACCCTTCTTTCTCCCCCTCCCTGCAGGGAGGGGGTTGGGGGGTGGGTCGAACGCTTGCCCACGCTCTCGCGTTCGCGCTCCAAGGTGTGGGCTTTCTCTTGCTGCTTGCGTCCGCGCGTCATCTTCCTTCCGCCGTATTCCTCATCGGCGCGTTCGCGCTGGTGGGTATCGCGCTGGCGTACTGCTGGCATCGTTGGTCAACGATCCCCCACTCGGCCGATATGTGCTTCGGAATGCTCACGTTCGGTAACCTCGGAATGCTTCTCGGCTGGTGGGCCGACAACGGCTTCTCCGCGCTGCCGGCTGGCGGATGTTGCAAGTGCGTGGAAGCGATGCGCAGCGGAGTGATGAAGCCGTGGATGTGGGTTGGCATGTTGGTGTTCGCCAACGTTGCGATGCGGTGGTTCAGTCGCCGACCGACGCCGGGTGGGTGTCATGCGATCGCGATGTTCAGCGGTGGCAATGTCGGAATGGTGTTTGGAATGATCGCGGGCGGCTGGTGTGCTTCTCAGTTTGAAACGGCTCGAATGACACTTGCGGTCGCAACCAACTTCGTGGGAATGACGGCGGGAATGCTCGCCGGGATGTTGCTCGGCACCTGGCTCGTGGAACAACTCTGCGCATTCGCTTGCGTAGCACACAAACGCTCAATGTGGTTCACAAAGAAAAGTTCCCATACCGCTTGATGAAGTAGAACGCGGCCAGCCCAAAGCCAATCACGATGACCGCAAACCGCACATAGCTCGCCGGCAGTCGGCGAGCAGCACGCGCCCCGACATATCCACCAACAATGGCGGCAACAGCCATCGCCAGCGCGTAGTTCCACCTCACCAACTCATCGCGAATGAACACCACCACGGCCGCCACGTTGATTGACGCCGCGAGGAACGTCTTGACCGCGTTCATGCGATGAATGTCGCCCACACCCATGAAACCCAGCGCGCTCAACATGAGAATGCCGATTCCAGCGCCGAAGTAGCCGCCATACACCGCGACCAGAAACTGAAACGCGATCACAAGCGACTGCGTGAGCAAGCTGGGTTCGTGATGGTCGGGATGCGCGCCTTCCTCCGCCGCGCGCTTCTTCACCCACTTCAAGAGCGGTGCCTGAATCACAAAGAGAACTGCCGCGGTGAGAATCAGCCACGGCACCAGATCGGCGAACGTGTCCTTATCTTTGCCGACCAACCACGCACCGAGGAACCCACCCACAACGCTCGGCGCGATCATGCGGAACACGAACCGCCGGCACTCCCACAATTCCTTGCGGTAACCAAGCGCGCCCGCGAACGACCCCGGCAACAGAGCAACGGTGCTCGTGCCATTGGCAATCGCGGGACTGACCACGCCGGTAAGAGCGGGGAACGTCAAGAGCGTGCCTCCACCCGCGACGGAGTTCATCACTCCAGCAAAGAACGCGGAGACACACAGGAACAAGTACATCCAGAATTCAGCGGGCATGGGGAGATGATATGAACCGCTCCCTTGCGGTCGCGGCTCGTAAAGTCAAAACGAGCCGCGACCGCAAGGGAGCGGGTGCCACTGCACTCACGGGCGTTCGCCGCGAGCAAGCCGCGCGTTGAACTCGGCGATGAGGGTGGGCAGTTCGGCAAGCGAATCGATGGTCCCGTGTGCGTTGGCCGCAGTGTAGCGCTGCGAAATTGCTTCGCGGCGCGCTTTCTTCTCCGGTTCGGAGAGAGCCGCGAACGCATCGGCTGTCAGGCCCATTTCATTGCTCGAATCAATCACCCCAACACTCCACACGCCAGCGTTGTGGCCGTCCTCAATGTCGATCACCGTATCACCCACCTTCACCACCGCAGCCGGTGGATACACGTTTAGCGCTTCCATGCACCGGAAGATCATCCACGGAGCCGGTCGACCCGCCGGCACATCATCCGCACAGATGTTGAAGTCTGGCACATAACCCTGACGCTTCCCGGCGGCAAGGACAGCGTTCTCGGCAGCGTGAAAGTAACCGGTACTTGCCGCGATCTTGATTCCGTGCGCTCGCAGATGTGTAACACACTCGCGAACGCCCGGAACCAGTGTGCTAGACGATGAGATGGCTTCGAGTTGTCGCGGGATCACGTCGCGATAGAGTTCCTCCACGTCCTGTTCGTCCCAGGCGCGTCCCACCGCATCACGCCACTTCGCGCAGACACTTTCCGTCCGAAGCATTTCGCGGATGTGATCCTTCTTGTGAAGTCCCATCGGTGCTCGTGCTTCGGCAATCGTGACCGCCACTCCCTTTGACGCAAACGACGCGACAAACGCGCCCGCCGGTGCCATGCAGCCGAAATCGATTGTGGTGCCCGCCCAGTCGAACACGACGAGTTTGATTTCCAGCGACATGAGTGGCTCGTGGTCAAGTCTGCGATTCGCGACTGTGGACCGCCCGGCGTGGTCAGTGTGTGAGGTCTGTTCGAGATGACAAGTCTATGGAAACGAAAGAGGGAGATGCAGCCTGATGCTGTCCCCCTCAACACAACCAAGCGCGACTCTTCCTGCAAAGTCTCACCCGCAACCGGATGTGGCCCACTCTTTCTCGGCGGCGGCTTTCTGTTCAGGCGTCAGCGGGTGACTGAACGACCATTCATGCCCGAACGGGTCGGTCACTTTCGCGTATCGGTCGCCCCAGAACATATCCGCGGCGGGCATGGTCACTGTTGCACCCGCGGCCGCGGCGCGAGCGATAGCCGCGTCACAGTTTGGGACATTCAGGTGAAGAGTCACCGGAGACGGCCCCTTCGGAGCGCGCGACACGCCTCCGCAATACTCCGGGAAGTCATCGCACAGAAACAGGGTGGCATCTCCAATCTGAAGCGCCGCGTGCATCAACCGGCCATCGTCCGCAGGCACGCGACACACTTCCACCGCGCCGAGGCCGGTGGTGTAGAATTCGATGGCCTTCGCCGCTCCATTCACCACCAGGTGCGGAATCAACCCTTGCTTTTCGGACATCAAACACCCCCTTTCGGAAAATGAGACTGGAAGAGTAATACCCGCCCGTTGACCAGGGCGCAAGGTCGGTTGCGTAAAATTTGTGTTCGCGCGTTCAGGTGGAAGATCGACCAGCACACGAGCCGACGTGAACCTTTCCAAAGAATCTTCGCTACTCCTCTCCGCTTTTCCTCTGTTGCCCTGTGAGTGTGTGTGACACCATAGGTGTGTCCGTGTCGCGTTCTCCTCCAACAGGGAACTCATGATCTGTTTCCGCTGGCTCGCGGTTGTCGTCTGCTCGCTGGCTTCCACACTCCCAGCGATCGCGGGGGTGCATTATTCCGGCGAAGTGTTCGCGGAGTTGCCCAGCCGACCGAGCGGCTTTCTGGTCGATCACCGCGCTCTGCGCGCGGCGGGTTACGAACGCCCCGACGGGTTACCCTCTCCTCTGCGCGATGATTACCTCGCCGCTGCTGTTCGTTTGGAGAAGCACACGAAGACTCGCGCGCTGAGTGCGGACGAACGCGCGGACCTCGGTGCTGTGTACATCCGGCTTGGCAAACCCGACAAGGCTGTGAATCTCCTTGCGCCTGCTGCCCGCAAGTTCCCCGAACACTTCCGCATCGCGGCCAATCTCGGCACCGCGTTTCAACTTATTGGCGATCTCGAACGAGCTTCTTCATTCCTGGAAGAAGCCGTGAGGCTGGCACCCGCGAAGTGGAAACCCTTCGAGCAAGCGCATCTGAAACTCGTGCAATTGCGATTGAAGGACCCTCGCCCCGCGAAGGGAGGTCCAACGAGCGTCGATGACCTCTTCGGTGTGAAGTACATCGGCGAATCGGGAGAAGCAGAGGCCGGCAAGCTCGCCGCGGCCCAGAGCAAGAAGCTACCGGCCGACGCGGTCGCGCTCATTCAGCAACTCGCGTTGTGGCTTCCGGCCGATGCGCGGCTCTTGTGGCAACTTGGCGAACTGTTTAACGCCCACGCTGACGTTCGCTCCGCGGCGGCGTGCCTCGATGGCTGTGTCACGGAGTTCGCGCTCGCTTCACCAGCCCTCCGCAAGCGCCGACAGCTCTACCGATCCGCGGCCGATGAACTGGCGAAGAAACCCGATCACGAGAAGCATCGCGGAACGCTGAAAGTGAAGTCCGCCCGACCGTTGGTGAAGGCGTTCGACGAATCGCTTCTGCCCGCGATCCAGAACGACAAGCCAAACGTGCTCCCCTGGCCGGTCCTCTCCGCGACAAGTGTCAACGCGAAGGGTCAGCCAACGTTCGCCAAATACCTGGAGCAACTCGACGGCAAAACGGTCACGCTCACCGGCTTCATGCAACCGGTGAAGGACGAACTGGCATTCTCCGCGTTCCTGTTACTGGAATATCCGGTCGGTTGTTGGTTCTGCGAAACGCCTGACCCGACTGGACTCATCAGCGTGGAGTTGAAGGCCGGAATTACAGCCGAGTTCCGCAAGGGACTGGTGAAGGTGACCGGCAGACTCGTCCTCAATCGCGACGACCCGGAATCGTACCTGTTCCAGCTCAAAGACGCGCGCATCGGCGAAGCGGATTGAAGAAGCATTCGCCGCACGATGAACGCAGAAGAACGCGCGATCAGAAAAGACACAATGGCCACAAAAGCACATAAGGCACAAAAGAAAACCAAAGACCAAGACAGAAGATTGAGTTCAATTCAACTCTGCTTCTTGTCTTCTATTTGTGCGTTTTGTGCTTTTTTGTGGCCATTCTCTTCTGTCTTTATCGTGCGTTCCTCTGCGTTCATCGTGTGGCGAATGCTTCAATCCACGATCTTGACTTGCATCTTGCGTTGACCGGCCATCCACGGCTGGGCGGGCATTTCCTTCAGCCAGTCGCTTAAACTCGGAATGAACCCCAGGTCCTCGATGACGTGCTGTTCCGCGATGTCGCGGACGAAGACTTGCTTGCCGTCAGAGTTGGTAATGAACCGGCCGAAGATTTCTTCGATGATGTAGATGCCGAACGCGGAGTGGAACACGCAGCGGTGCGTGACCTCCGCGTGCGCGCTCTTGGTGCTGTCGATGCGCTCGTGAATGTCTATGTAGTCCTCGGCCTTGCCGCCGAATCGCTTGGCGGACGACTGAGCGTGAATCCAGGCTTTCGACACGTTGCACCTGTTGGTTTGGCAGCGACTTTTCAGAGCCGCGACCGTCAGGGAGCGAAGAGGAAGAACGCTCCCTGACGGTCGCGGCTCTGATTTGTGCTTGGCTTGCGGCACCTACTCGAGTGTGGTTGTGGTCACCTTGTAGAAATTGTACTTGTTCAGCGCGTTCCAGATGGCGTCGCGCTGGGCATCGGTCATGTTGAAGTAGTTGCGGTCCCACCAGCCTTCCCAGTCGACTTCGTATTCATCCTTTTTCTTGGTTGGAGGGGTGAGCTTGAGTTTCTTGAAGACAGCCACGAGCGCCTTTGTGCCTCCTTTAATCATGTAGTCCGGCCAGTTGTCGCGGAAGGGATTGGTGACCGCGCGCAGTTCCTTATTGCGTTCGTCCGCGAAGCGCTGGGCCGCGGACTTGTCCATGAAGATGCGCTCCGGCTCGGTGTGTGTCGGAAATTCGCTGCTGATCTCTCGCTGAACGGTGTAAACCGTCTTGCTCTTCGGCTTGGGCGCGGACTTGGTCTTGGTGGTTGTCTTTTTCTTGGCGGTGGTCTTGGTCGATTTCTTGGAAGTGGCTTTGCGACTCATTCGATGCCCTCCAACTCGACCTCGATCACTTCATAGAACGGCACGCGCGCGATACTGTTGTATAGCCCCTCGCCCTTCTTGAGTTTCTGGTTGCTGGTCAGTCCGCGTTTGCGGCGCAGTCGGTCGCGCATGTCGAACATCGCCATATCGTACTCGCTCTCATCGTCTTCCATCTCGTCGGCGTATTCCTCCGCGAATTCGTCCACAAATCCCCAGTCGTCGCGCGCCTCGGCGTTGAGTGCCGCGCACTCCTCCTCCGCGCGCGCCCGCGAGCGGTAGACCTTCACCAGATGTCCACCTTCGGAGTTCGCGTCGTAAAACTCGTCGTTGTACTCCCAGTTGATTCCCAGTACCGCATAACCAACCTTGCGCACTGGCTCCTCGCGCACCACGAAGAACCGCACCTTGTCGAGTGCTTCCCACACCAACAATTGCTTGTCGGAGGAGAGTTTCTTGCCGGTCTTCTTCCACCATTCCGCCCAGTTTGTCTTTCCATTTTTGCCGGCGCTGGGCGGGTCAATGCCGTGATCCATCAGCCAGTCGCGCAGACGCGGTTCGTCCAGGTGCGACCAGTAGTGAACGGCCTTGCCGCAATCAAACGGGTTGATTGTCTTGCGAATCTCTTCTTCCCGCTTCCCGCGTTCGGCTTCGGCTTCCTCGAACGTCGCGAATGAACTGAGCGACACCTCTCCTCCCTCTCGCACCATCCCGCCATCGTAGTGCTCGTACCAGTTGAGTCGTTTCAGTACGAACCGCGTCCCAGGTTCCGCCATTTGCGTACCTCCTCGAAGTTCACAATCATTCCATCAACTACCCAAAGGATAAAGTCTCACCCGTCACCAGTCGATGTCAGCATTAAGGCCAACTCTCGGCCGATCTGCAACTGCTTTTTCGGCCGGTGTCGCATGTTGGAAGGCGTTCGCTGGGAACACACTGTCTGCCCAGTCTGCGGATTCGCGGAGGAGGACGAGTTCCTGCGTGCGCCAGGCGATGACGGGCACGAATACCGTTTGGCGAAGTGCCGACGGTGTTCGCTGGTGTTCCAGAACCCGCGGCCCGACGAAGCGACTATTGGTTTACTTTACACCGAGGATTATCCACCCTATCGGGCGCCGACACGCAAACGCGGTGGGTTCCTTCGCGGGCTGAAGCAAAGGCTCTTGGGTCACGCGCAGCGAACGCTCATCGACCGCATTCCCGTCCGCTTCGGCGCGACACTTTTGGACTACGGATGCGGAGCCGGAGCATTCGCATACGAAATGCGCCAGCATGGATGGAACGCGCTTGGCATGGATTTTAGCCCACACGCCGCCGCCACAGCGCGCGCCTACTACGGACTTCGCGTCATCGAAGGAACATTGCCACACCCGGCAGTGCCGCAAGGCTCACTCGATGCGATCACGCTGCGAATGGTACTCGAACACATCCACGACCCGACGAAATTGCTTCGAGCCGCGTTCGAGGTGCTCAAACCCGGCGGCTGGCTCTACGTTGGCGTTCCGAACCTGGCAAGCTGGGGCTTCCGCGCATTCGGCTCCGCGTGGTTTCCGCTTCGACTTCCGTGGCACTTGCTCCACTTCACGCCCGACACCCTTCGCCGAGTCGTGACCGATTGCGGCTTTCAAATCGACACCATCACGACGAAAGGCCACACGAAGTGGATGAGTTGTTCAGTCGACCGAGCGAGGAAGTTATCTCCGCGCTGGTGGTTGCCCGTAGCCACGCTTCGCTTTCCGCGAAGCGTGCTGACAAATTGGACACAGTGGCGAAACGAAGCTGACGACCTCTGCCTGCTGGCTCGCAAACCAGACACCAGAGCCACCGAACTGCCGATTCACAACGCGGCTTGACGTGTTCTAGGAGTTACGCAGTGTGGTGCAGGTTCGGCTTACCGAAGTTGCGCAGGCTGTCTATAGTCGTGGCATGAGCCAACCCAAGGTGAGCGATTCCCAGTACAT
>JAKEEV010000967.1 GCA_022616395.1 Planctomycetia bacterium
AGTACGGAGGCGAGTAAGTCTGGTAGCAGTTCAGTCCGTAGAGCTTGCCGAATGCATCGTGAACGGCAGCATCGAACGCGGAGGCGACCACCAGCTTCGCCAGCACCGGCATCGGCTCCGGCGAAGGCTCGCTGAAGGCGCTGATCGCTAATTCGAGCGCGTGCCCTATCTCGATCGGATGACCGGTAATCTTGCATCCAGCGAACAAACCCGCAACCGACCCGGCGAAGTATTGCATTGTCTGTAGTGTTTGGTCATACGTGAGTGCGCGTGTCGGCCAGGCCCATACATTCCCCAGCGGCATCGAACCTTTGCCCAGCCCGCGCTTGCCAGCGCCGTTCTCAACTTCGATCAGCACGTTCAGAATCGTCACGCGATCCAGAGCCACGACGCCAAACTTGATCGGCGTGCGATAGCGGTAGCCGGCGTAAGCGATGGATACGTCACGAATGCGGATGTCAGTGCTTCGCACGTCATTGGTCCTTTGTCACTGGTCATTCCGAAGCCGGCTCCGACCATGCCGGTACACTCAGTATGTACACCGAGAGCCGAATGACAAAGGACCAATGACAAATGACGATTCCCGACTGGCAACTTCCCGCGGGTGTTGATCGCGGGCTGTGGGATTATCTGCACGCGGCCGACATGGTCGCGAATTACGACGAGCAGATGCGATCTTCGTATCTCGCGAAGACGGATGTGCTCTTCTGTGAGTCCGTTTTTCGCACTCCGGGGAAGTTGATCGATCTCGGTTGCGGCACCGGGCGGCTTTGTTCGCACTTCGCCGCGAAGGGCTTCGAGTGCGTCGGGGTGGATTTGTCCGACGAGATGCTCGCGAAGGCGCGGGAGAATGTTCCTCAGTCGCGCTTCTTGAAAGCCAACTTGGTTGATCTCGCGGAGTTCCCGGAGCAATCGTTCGACTTCGCGGCGTGCCTCTTTAGCACGCTGGGAATGGTGCGAGGCGCAGAGAACCGCGCGAAGGTGCTGGCGAACGCCTTCCGGCTGCTGAAGCCCGGCGGGCGGTTCGTGTTGCATGTCTACAATCGGTTTTTCCTCGGTCTGAGTTTGAGGCGACTCGCGGTTCAGTTCGTGAAGTCGCTCTTCGAGCGCCCAAGCGCCGGTGACATCACCATGTCACAAGCTTACGGAGGCGCTCCGCTCACGCTTCACCACTTCACGAGATGGCAAACGGTGAACTTGCTCTGGGAGGCCGGGTTTCGCACACTCGATGGCGTGAGCCTCGGCTTGACACGCACAGGAGAGATTCAGCCCGCCCGATGGCCGACTTCGCTTCGCGCTTACGGCTGGCTGATTCTCAGCGAGCGACCTTCAGAGTAGTAGGCACACTCCGTGTGCCGTGGTTTTCATAGTAGTCATCACGCTCCGCGTGATGTGTATCTCTCTGCAATCAGAAACCCGCCGCTTCGCGTCGGCATCACGCGGAGCGTGATGACTACTCTGAAGAACGCACTCCGTGTGCCTACTACTTTAGCCGGCATGATCCTTGCTCGTGCCAGTTCAATCCGTAACTCTGCTCCTACCTCGCAACCCGGAATCATCCGTGCGAACCGGACTGGATGTACTGTGCGATCAGAACTTCGCTCCGCTGCGCGGTCAGCGCGTCGGGCTTGTCTGTCAACCCGCGAGTGTCGATTCCGAACTCCGGCACGCGGTGGAGCTGTTCGCGAATGCTTCCGGCGTCACACTCACAGCGATCTTCGGCCCGGAACACGGTTTCTCCGGTGTCGCGCAAGATCTCATTGGAGTAACCGACGCCAACGCCGGCGTTCTGCGCGTTCACAGCTTGTATGGGGACACGGTTGAGAGCTTGCGGCCAACTCGCGAGCAACTTCGCGGGCTGGATGCACTCGTGATCGACCTTCAAGACATCGGCTCGCGTTACTACACCTTCCAGACAACGATGCTCTACTGTCTGGAAACATGCGCTGATTGCGGCGTCGCGGTCTTGGTCCTCGATCGGCCAAACCCACTCGGCGGCGTGCAAGTGGAAGGCCCGGCGCTGCGAAGTGGCTTCGAGAGCTTCGTCGGGGCGCATCCCATCGCGACGCGACACGGCCTGACCATCGGAGAACTTGCTCGCTTGTATTGTGCCGAACGCAAGCTGAATGTGAGCTTGAAAGTGATCGCGTGCGATGGCTGGCGACGCGGAATGCATTTTGAAGAGACCGGACTGCCGTGGGTGCTTCCCTCTCCGAACATGCCGACCGTGGACACCGCGATCGTTTACCCCGGTCAGTGTCTCATCGAAGGAACAAATCTCTCCGAGGGGCGCGGAACGACGCGGCCATTTGAACTGTGCGGAGCGCCGTGGATTGATCCAGTCGCGCTGGCCTCGCGACTTGAAGGTGAACAACTGCCTGGAGTGCGCTTCCGGTCCGCGTGGTTCCGCCCGACGTTCCAGAAGTTCGCGAGACAAGATTGCGGCGGCGTGCAACTTCACGTGACGGATCGCGCATCATTCCGGCCAGTGCGAACGGGCCTGGCTGTGCTCGCGGCGATACGCGAACTCTCCGGCACGGCTTTCGCATGGCGAACGGAGACCTACGAATTCGTTTCTGATCGCCCGGCGATTGATCTGCTCTTCGGCAGCGACCGCGAACGCCTCGCGCTGGAAGCCGGCGCTTCGTGGCGCGAAATCGCGGCGCTGTGGGAGCCGGAGGAAGAGGCGTTCCGACAGCGGCGAAAAGAGTTCCTGCTCTACCCGGAATAACACATGCTCTTCGCCCGGCTACCAGCGTTTGATGTTGCCGTTGTCGCGGTCTACTTCGTCGGCACGATCCTGCTCGGAGCGTGGTTCGCCCGGCGACAGCGCGACACCAACACCTACTTCGTCGGCGGGCGGAACGTCAGCGGCTGGCTCGTCCTCATCTCCATCGTCGCGACGGAAACGAGTACCGTCACGTTCCTGAGTGTGCCCGGTTTGGCGTTCACACCCGCGGACCCGGAACGGAACATCGCCAGCGGCAACCTCACGTTCCTGCAACTGGCTCTCGGCTACATCATCGGGCGATTCTTCATCGCGTGGCTACTACTCCCCCAATACGTCAACGGCGAACTGCTCACCGCGTATCAACTCCTGCGCCAGAGGTTCAACTCCTCCGTGCAGCGAACCGCCTCCGGTATCTTTCTCGTCACGCGCACACTCGCCGACGGAATGCGGCTGTTCCTCACCGCGCTGTTACTGAAGCAGTTCACGGGGTGGGATATTACCGTCTCGGTGCTGGTGATGGGTTTTGCCACCATCATCTACACCTACCTCGGCGGAATGGAAGCGGTGATCTGGACCGATGTGATTCAGTTCGCGGTGTACATGATAGGAGCGCTCGTCGCGGCCGCGTTCATTCTCGGTCAGGTGCAAGGCGGCTGGAATGGCTTCGTTGCCATCGGTTCGGACGCGGGGAAGTTCACCCTCTTCGATTTCAAATTCGACCGCACCAACGAGTACACCTTCTGGGCCGGGCTGATTGGCGGCGCGTTTGTCACGATGGCCACGCATGGAGCCGATCAGCTCATGGTGCAGCGGTACCTGTGCGCGAAGTCGCTCCGCTCGGCCCAAGCCGCACTTATCACGAGCGGAGTCGTCGTATTCGCGCAGTTCCTGGTGTTCCTGTTGATCGGCGTTGGCCTGTTCGTCATCTGGCAGCAGGGCGTGTTGAACCTGCCGCCCGAACTCCTGCAGGAGATGCGGGAGAAGAGAAGCTACGACGCAGTGTTCGGTTACTACATCGTCAACTACCTGCCGGTGGGTGTGGTTGGGTTACTCGTCGCCGCGGTGCTCTCGGCCGCGATGTCCACGCTCTCGTCGTCACTGAACAGCTCGTCGAGTGCCGTAGTGAATGACTTTTACCGCCCGCTGCGACCGGGCCGCGACGAACGGCACTACCTCCGGGTGTCGCGGGCGATGACGACCGTTTGGGGACTGGCCCAGATGGTGGTCGCGCTCTTCACGGCCGCGGTGCTCAAGAGCAACGTCATCGGCATGGTGCTGAGTATCGCCGGGTTCACGACAGGGTTGGTGTTGGGTCTGTTCGTTCTGGGGAGTCTGCGAAGTCCGGTCCGGTCGTCGGCCGCGCTGACCGGTCTGGTATGCGGATTCCTGACCGTATTCGTTGTGTGGTTCCCTTCATCGGGGCTGACCGCGGAACTCCCAACCTGGGTGCCGGGTTGGTACAGGACGAAGTTGCTCGCCTGGCCGTGGTTCGCCCCGATTGGCGCTGGAACGACCGTTCTGGTTGCTCTGGTGGTGAACTTGTTCAGACCGGGCAAGAAGGAGACTGGCACGCCCGTTGCATAGCCTTCACACGTTCCTCGCGATACCCTAATGGTTTGGCGGTGGCCCCAAGTTCCGGTCGGTGCTTGTCTATGGATCACCTTCAGACGGAAGCCCGGAACCCCGCGTCAGCCGAACTGGACGAGCTGACATCACTTCAGCTTGTCCGGCTGATGAATTCCGAGGACGCGAAGGTGATTCCCGCCGTCGCGTCTCAGGCGGAAGCCATTGCGCGCGCGGTGGAAGTCATCTCGGAACGGCTGAAGGCGGGTGGGAG
>JAKEEV010000968.1 GCA_022616395.1 Planctomycetia bacterium
AGCGCCAGAGCCAATATCAGCGACTCATTCCAGACAATCGCCACAATGACAAACACAATGGCGAAGGCGAAACCCGTGTACCCAGCAACGACAACTCCACGCCGGTAGTCGGTTCGCGCCCAAACGAGCGATTGCAACAACTGACCGCCATCAAGCGGGTACGCCGGGATCATGTTGAACAGGAACAGAATCCAGTTCAGCCAGAAGATTCGGAACGCCCACACTGCCCACGTCGGGATGACGGCCCGCTCATAGCCCATGTCCTTGATCGCCGCGTCGTAAGCGTCTCGGTCGGTGGGGCTGGGGAACAGCGTGGTGTTGTTTTTGCTCGCATACTCCTTCCGCTTCGCCAGGAACTCGTCGTAGGTCGGTTCCACCGCGGTGCCGGGCTTGTAGATCTTCCCCGTGTAGACGCTGCTGTAAGTGCGGCCGTTGTGGAAGTTCTTCGTCTCGGCGAAGTGCGGATCTGCTGTTGGGTTCAAACTGGGCGTAAAGCCCGCGCTGACAAGCGCGATGGTACACACGATGCAAATGAGGATGTTCACCGCGGGGCCGGCGAGCGTGGTGATGAACAGAGCGCCCCATCGGTGAGGCACATCCAGAGTTGCTAACCCACCCAGCGGCCAGATCAGAATGTCGCGTGCTTCACCACCCACATACCGAGCGCCGAAGCAGTGCCCGAACTCGTGCAACAGCACGCTGACGAACAACACCACCACGGTGAGCAACACAATATCCAGCCACCACACGTCCTCGTATTGCGAGAGCAGAATCTGCCGGAAGAATAGCCCGATGACGATGATGATGAAAAAGATGTGGAGCCGGACGGGAATCCCGAACGCCCGGAACACCGGCACCGACCAGCTCATCGGATCGCGCATCGGACGAACTCTCTATCGCCGCGAACGGGTTGTCGGCGGACAGCCATTACTTTACCATCGGCGGGGGTCAGTCGCAATTCCGCCGCTCTTCCGAGTAGGTCGGCATTCGCTGGGTACCGTGGTTTTCAAGAACCTCACGCGGTCGTAACCGTGGAATACGCGGTTGGCAGCGGCAGCGGATACGCTGGGTGCCGTGGTTTTCAAGAACCTCACGCGGAGCGTGAGGACTACAATCTCGGAGTTTTCCATGCCCACCGAAATCGTTCACATCGGCCGGCGGATTCGAGTCGAGGTGGACACGCTCACCACTTCCGACGGCAAAACCATTCGCCGAGACGCAATCCGCCACCCCGGCGCGGTCGTGATTCTTCCCGTACTCGATGCAGATCGCGTGGTGTTGTTGCGGAACACTCGGTTTGTCGTCGGCGAAACGCTCTGGGAAGTGCCCGCGGGCACGCTCGAAGCGGGAGAAGCTCTCGAAGACTGCGCGCGTCGAGAATTGCTCGAAGAAACAGGCTATCAGGCCGCGAAGTGGAGAAGCCTCGGCTATCTGTTCGCTTCGCCTGGCGTGCTCGACGAAAAGCTGCATCTGTTCATCGCGGAGGAACTCACCCCCGGCCCCGCCAATCCCGAACCGGACGAGCAACTCGTCCCGATCATCCTTCGCCTGAACGAAGCGATCCGCATGTGCCTCGACGGAACCATCCGAGACGCCAAAACCGTCACCTTGCTCTTGCTGTGGGAACGGATGCAGCGGTGGAAGAACTAACCACAGAGGCACAGAGACACAGAGAATACAGGAGAGAAAACCAACATCGAGAGACAGAATTCATTTCATCTGTCTGCTCTGCCTTTCTGTCTTTTCTCTGTGTCTCTGTGCCTCTGTGGTTAGTTCTTCTTCGTCACTTCATGTCCACTGTACTGACGGTCTTGTCGTTCTCGATGAACACGACCTTCTTCACCTTGTCCTTGCTGGCGCTGACGATGAGCGGGCTGGCGAACTTCGCGGTTCCCGCGGGGCC
>JAKEEV010000969.1 GCA_022616395.1 Planctomycetia bacterium
ACCGCTCGCGGAGCGAGCGGACCACACTCAACCGCCACCGAGTTCCACTCCGGCAGCGACACCTTGAAGTGGGTGAGCGTCTGTGTTGTCGGTAGCAACCCAGCCGGCTAACGCCGGCGGTTCGACAAACCCCGTAGCAACCCAGCCGGCTAACGCTGGGTGTTCGACAACCCCCGTCGGACCGCCGGCGTGAGCCGGCTGGGTGTGGCCAAACGCGATTCCACCGACAATCGAGACCCTCACCCGGCTGACGCCGGCAGTTCGACATCTTGTGGCCGCGTGCGGGAAAAGTTGGTCAAATAGCAACGGGCTGTCTATTGTCGTCTCTCGCGCTTCGCTGCTTCGCCATCACGTTGCGAGTCACTTTCACCGAGGTTGTCCTATGCGACTTTCACCGCGCCTGTTCATCCTTGTGGCGATTGTACTGGCTTCTGCCGAGTCAGTTCGAGCTGCGGATGAGGACATAGTTACCAAGTTGCCCGCGAAGTGCGAGGAGTGTCAGATCGCCGGGGGCGGTCGCTATCTTGTGATGCGACTGAAAGCCACACGCGGACTGACCGTGTACGACTCGACGACCCAGAAGCTCTCCACGCTTGAACTGGCCGAGGATGACATCGTGTTCGCGGCTGGTGGCGACCGGGCACTGGTGTACTTGAAGGAGGAGAATGAACTTCAGACGTGGAACCTGACCACGGGCAAGATGGTGAAGGCGAAGGGATTCGTGGACAAGCCAAACATTCAGAATCTCGTGATGGGCAACTCACGCGGCGACCTTGCGCTGGTGCGAATGGGCCGCACACCCGGAGGCGGGCTTGCTCAAGATCGGTTCATCGACACCAACGAGGTTCGTCTGAAGCCGCTCAAGTACCAGTTCATCGGAGGAGGCGGCGGACGCGGGTGGGAAGTATCTCAGTTGCGAGCCAACGGCGATTTAACGCGCATCGCGGACTGGGCCACGACTCCTACACCGAACAACGTCGCGATGCTGACGCGCACCGAGGGTGGCTATCAGTATGTGCTCAGTTACGGTTTGCCCGCAGGCATGATTCCCGGTGACGACGGTCGCTTTTACACCGCGATGGGCAACACGCTGGAGATGGACCCAAACTACAACCCGACCGTCGGCGGACCAGCATTCAAGATGTCGGCGACGATCAAGGGGAAGACGCTGGTGCCGGCGATTGGCGGACAGTTTGTGTTGGCGGTGTCGCGTGAAGGCGGGTTGACGCTGTATCAGGCGAAGGGAATGGAGGCTCTGGCTCCGATGGGCGAATTTCCCGGTTGGGAACCGGCGAAGATCGAACAACCGGGCTTCGGGGGCTTCACCGGACCAGATGGCCGAACCTTTCCGCCCGCGGACCTGGGGCCGGGCGCGATTGGTCAGGGGAAGGAGTTGCTCACGCTGGATCGTCGCATTTGTTTCGCGCCGGGACTGGATCACATCCTGTTTCTTCCTCACGCCAACGACAAGATCGTACAGAGGAAGTTCGACCTGAAGACGACTCTGGACGCGACCGGAGAGGATTACCTGATGCTGGTATCGGTTCCTCCTCTGCGCGCGAAGGGTGGCGTAGTGTGGGAGTATCAGTTGAAGACGGTGGCGAAGAGTGGGCCGTTGAAGTACGAGTTACCGAAAGCGCCCGAGGGCATGACCGTCAGCGCGGAGGGTAAGCTCACCTGGACCCCTCCGAAGGGCGTCATCGGCCGCGCTCCGGTCGAAGTGAAGGGCATCGACACGAAGGGCAAAGTCGTGCGGCAAGTCTTTGAGGTGAGCTTCGAGTGAGGGGCTGTCTTCTGGACGCCGGTAGTTTGACCGGTGTCCGGTTTGTGGAACAACCTTTGTCCGGTTCCATTGGAGATCGTGACATGGCGATCACTGTGTCTTTGATCAACATGAAAGGCGGGGTGGGGAAGTCCACCCTCACAGTTAATCTCGCTTGGTTCGTCGCGGAGGTGCTTGCCAAGAAAGTGCTCGTGATCGATCTCGATCCCCAGTTCAATGCAAGTCAGTACCTGCTCGGTCCCCAGGACTACGAACGCCATATCCGGAGTCGCTTGCCAACTGTTTGGAACATCTTCGAGCAGTACACTCGAACCCCGGCCAATCCAGCTGCCACTCCCTTGGCTGTCGGGACAGCAATCGTCAATCGGGTAACATTGACGAATGGCGGGCGCGTTGATTTGATTCCATCCCAACTCGAACTCGCGTTGAGTTTGCTCACTCCTCTGTACAAGGAGACGCTCCTTGCCGACACGCTTCGCCCGGTAATTGACCAGTACGACTTGATCCTCATCGACTGCGCTCCAACCGAATCCATTCTCACGCGGGCTGCATATTACGCGAGCGATTGGCTGCTTGTCCCGGTTAAGCCCGAGTATCTCTCGACGATCGGGCTTCCGCTGTTGGTGAATTCGATGAATACGTTTCGTCAAGCCTACCCCACTCGTATGCTCCAACTGGCCGGGGTAGTATTCAACGCAACGACCGACTATGCTCCAGAAGAGGTGCAATCCAAACTGGGAGTGAGGCAGATTGCCCAGCAGAACAACTGGCATGTGTTCGAGAACGAGGTGCCATATTCCCGATCGTTCCCCAAAGGCGCTCGAGAGGGGATGCCTCTCAATCGAACCTCTCGCTCTCGCCGAACTGTGATCAGTCGATTTACCCTCTTCGTGCGGGAATTCGCTCAGAGGATCGGACTGTGACAGCGACTTCGCATATTGACTTGCTGGCGGACCTGATCAAGTTGCTGAAAAAGCACGGGCCGGAGACATTCCGCTCTCTGGCAGCGGCCCTTCGCGACCCGGACCAACTCGCCAGCCTGAGCGAAACTCTCGAAGTGCTCTCGCAACAATCGTCTCGCCTGGGTGCGTCAGCGCGGGAACGCACGCCGCAACGAACCGGCCTCCGGAAACAACTCGATACCCTCGCGGAAACCGCGCCTGACAAAGCCGCTTTGCTCCGCCAACTTCTGGAGCAGTTGATGGCGTCGGACGGGATTCCGCTCTCCGATCTGCGGACATATGCTCGGCAAGCAGGACTTCCGCAACTCAAGAGTGGTAATCGCGCACGCGTGGCTCAAGCATTCGTCGCAGCGCTTCTTGATCTCGATGTGCCACAGATTCGGAAGCACATCGAGCAACTCGCGAAGCCACAGGAGAATGACCGTGATCTCGCCGGTTGGAGTCGCATCATTCTCGATCCAAATCTCCGATCCGCGAAAACCGGGTGAATTGACTCTCACTCCTTCTTGTCTTCCTTCTTCTGGGCGACCCAGCTCTCTTGCGGTGGGCGCTTGAGGTGGTGGCCGGTGGAGTCCTGGTAGGCTTTCGCTACCGCGAGCAGTGTGCTTTCGCCGAAGAGCTTGCCCGTGAAGGTGATCGCGGTCGGCGTGCCGTCCTTGCGGAAGCCGTTCGGCAAGCAGACCGTTGGGTGACCGGTTAAGTTCGTGATCGCGAGGTCCGCGCCGCCGATGTAGAGATCGACTTTCTCGATTGCCTTCGCCATCTCGCGCAT
>JAKEEV010000970.1 GCA_022616395.1 Planctomycetia bacterium
GGGGTTCAGAATTCGTTTTTTGGTTCTTTACGCCGAAGGCGTTAGAGACCAAAGCCCAGGGTCGATTGCGAAGCAAGCGCACCCTGGGTTCCAAACGCGAGGCGATTCCCGATGAACCCGCAGCGCGTGGTCTTCCTTGATCGCGACGGAGTGCTCAACCGCGCTTTCCCCGAAGGCGACACGACACGCCCACCGATGAGCGTGGACGAACTCGAACTGCTCCCCGGCGTGCCGGAATCGCTCGCTCGGTTGCGGGAAGCGGGCTTCGTGCTGGTTGTGGTGACGAATCAACCGGACGTGGCTCGCGGGAAGCAAACACGCGAAGCGGTCGAAGCGATCAACACGCGACTCGGCGAGCAACTGCCGCTCCTGGACGTGTTCGCGTGCTTCCACGACACGCCCGGCAAGTGTTCCTGCCGCAAACCAAAGCCGGGACTTCTGCTCTCTGCCGCGGCGAAATGGAACCTGGACTTGACCTCAGGAGTGCTTATCGGCGACCGTTGGAGCGACATTGCCGCGGCTCACGCGGCCGGCTGTCGCGGAGTGTTAATCGATACGCCATTTAGTCAGCGGCAGCGGTGTTCCCCGGATCATTGCGCAGCCGATATTACAGAAGCCGTGGACTGGATTCTCGCGGTCGCGCACGCGGGCGAACCGCTCAATCGGGAGGCGTCATGAAACTGTTCGTTGATACCGCCGACGTCAAGGAACTGGAAACGTGTCTGGAACGCGGGTTTGCGTGTGGCGTAACCACCAACCCGATGCTCATCGCTCGCGCCAACTGCACCGACTTCCGCGAACACATCCGCTCGATGATCGATGTGCTCATCAAATACGATGCAAAGATCCCGCTCAGTGTGGAAGTGAACACCACTGACCCGGCGAAGATGGCGCACCAGTCCGAAGAGTTCGTCCACGAGTTCGGCGACTACCCGTATCTGAACATCAAGATTCCGATCGGGTGGAACGAGTTGAAAGTGATCGCGCAGCTCGCTCGCCGAAATGTGCCGGTCAATTGCACCTGCTGTATGTCGTACAACCAGGCGGTGATGGCCGCCCGAGCAGGCGCACGCTATGTGAGCTTATTCTGGGGTCGCATCCGCGACGTCGGTTACGACGCGGGGAGCGTCGTTCGCCAAACACGCGAATCGCTCGACAAGTCTGGACTCGATAGCGAGATCATTGTCGGGAGCATCCGCCACCTGGTCGATGTGAACGAAGCGATCCAGGCCGGCGGACACATTATCACCGTGCCTCCAAAGTTCTTCCCGCAAATGTGCGCTCATCCGAAGACGGACGAGGCCGTGGCTCAGTTCATGACGGAGTTCCGCGCCTGGGAACAGGCGGTGCAGGCAAGTCAGATCAAGCGCGCCGCGTGACAAGGCGAACCCCGCCCGCAAGGGCGGCGTCGTGCGCTGTGTGGACCCGCCGCCCTTGCGGGCGGGGTTCGCCGCGCACTTCGCCTTGTATTCCCCACTTCACTCGGCTATCCCTCGCAGTCCGAAATTCATCCCGGCACAGGGACGTGCCATGACTGCTCTCCCCGCAGAGCCGTTCGACCGGCTGGCGTTCGCTCGTCGCGTACTCCGCGCCGAGGCCGCGTCTCTTGACGTGGTCGCCGGTCGACTCGATGACGGCTTCGTCGCGGTCGCTGAAGCGCTGTTCGCCTGTCGTGGGCGAGTCGCGGTGGTCGGTGTGGGGAAGTCCGCGGACATCGGCCAGAAGATTGTCGGCACATTCAACTCCACCGGCACTCGCGCCTATGTGCTTGATGTGACTCGCGCCGTTCACGGAGACTTGGGCGCGGTTCACCCCGACGACGTGGCGCTCCTGCTTTCGCATAGCGGCGAGTCGGAGGAGTTGCTTCGCTTACTCAATCCGCTGAAGAAACTCGCCTCCGCGCTTCTCGCCATTACCAGCAGCGCGGATAACACTCTCGCGCGATTCGCGGACGCTGCCATCGTCTACGGTCCCGTTAAAGAAGCCTGCCCGCTCGAACTTGCTCCGAGTACCAGCACCACGGTCATGCTTGCTCTCGGAGACGCACTTGCTTTCACACTGCTGGAACAGCGACAGTTCACCCAGGACGAATTCGCGCGCTTCCACCCCGCCGGAACATTGGGGCGAAAGCTCGCGTCGGTGGCTGACTGTATGCGCCGCGGAGAGGAACTTCGCATTGCTCCGGAAACGGATACCGTGCGCGAAGTCTTCGCACGCGTTCGCCACACGGGCCGACGCACGGGCGCAATCATGCTGGTGGATGCGCAAGGCAAGCTCGCGGGGCTGTTCACCGATAGCGATCTCGCCCGGCTCTTCGAGAACCGTCAGGACAAGACGCTCGACGCGCCCATTTCGCGCGTGATGACCCGCACGCCGGTCGTGATCGCGCCCGAGGCGCGCGTCTCGGCTGCGCTGGATGTGCTGAAGACGCGGAAGATAAGCGAGTTGCCCGTTGTGGATAGCCAAGGTTGCCCAGTCGGAATGCTCGACATTACCGATCTGATTGGTCTCGACTCGGCAACCGGGGTGGGCGAATCTCGGCCGCCGTTGCGTCTGAGGGAACGAAAGAGCGCGTAGACTATGCAGACGACCGAGCTTGCCATGCGTGCTTCCGCGCTTGAACTCTTGTTGCTCGATGTGGACGGCGTACTTACCGACGGCAGCATCTTCTACGCAGATGATGGAGCCGAGTTGAAGCGGTTCCACGTTCGCGATGGCTCAGGGTTGAAGTTGTGGCACAGCGCGGGTAAGCGGTCTGCCCTCGTATCGGGTCGAACATCGCTGGCGGTGGATCGCCGCGCTTCAGAGCTGGGCATCCGGCCCGTTCTGCAAGGTCGCGACGACAAGCTGCGCGCCTTCGAGGATGTGCTCACTGAAACCGGACTGCGTGCCGAGCAAGTGTGCGCCATCGGGGACGACTTGCCCGACCTACCAGTTCTTCAGCGTTGCGGGCTGGCGATTGCGGTCGCGGATGCGTGCCGAGAAGTGCGCGCGGTCGCGCATTATGTGACGGAAACGCCGGGCGGGTACGGAGCGGTTCGAGAAGCGATCGAGTGGCTGTTGAAGCTTCGCGGGGAGTGGGATGAAGTGGTGGCTCGGTTTACCAACTGATTGTTTGGCAGGAACAACGCCTGTGTGGACCGGCGAACGCCAACAAAACCGCTTTCAGCCCGAAGGGCTGGGACAACATAGCCTGGGGCAACGCCCCAGGTTTCGGTGCGTTGATTCCATGCAGGTTGATTCCATGCAGCCTGAAGGGCTGCGACACACAAAGGTTGTCCCAGGCTTTCAGCCTGGAAGAGTTGTGTTGTGGTCGCATTCCTGGGGCGTTGCCCCAGGCTATGTTGTCCCAGCCCTTCGGGCTGAAGAGATGGCGTCTGACGCACATCGAGATCTGACTGCGGACACCGTGGCGAGGCCATCCCAACTATCCAACAACAGCGGAGCCTGACCGGTGCTGACTCCGCGACGAACCCTGTTGCTGCTCGCTGGCTTCGTGCTCTTCGGAGTTGCGTACTTCATTTATACACGGGCGCTCGGCTGGCTCGACGGATTGCCGCAGTTGCCCGAACACATGCTCACGCCGTCTCCGGGCGACTTCGTTCCACCGCTTCGCACCACTTCCCCCACACAGCAAAAGCTCGCGCAGGCGTTCGGCGATAATAGCCCCGAAATGGAATACGCCTTCTATCCCACGCAACTCGAATTCCGTCAGGGGGACTCGTCGATCGTGCTGGCCGCCGGTCGGCCTCCGAACAACCCAAATTCCAAGCGCGTCGCGCTGACACCGTTCAGTCTCGCGATCTTCGCCAAGCCAAAGCCGCCACACCTGCGCGCTGCTGGCGAAGTGACAGAGATCAGCACGCTTCACGCCGACAAGGGAATTCTCGAATTCGACCGCGTCATCAACAGCCCCAGCGACATGAACAAGGCGAAGTTGGTGCGGCTGGAACTCGTCAGCGATCCCGAACAGGCGCTCCCCGATCCCAGACGCGGAACGGTCCACATCACCAATAACCAGCGCTCGGCCGATCCGAACAAGTTTCTGGTGCTGCGCACGCCCGGCCCGGTGTTCTATCGTGATGCGAAAGTCGTCGCTGGCACGCCCGCGGCTCAAGGCCCGGACTTCTGGACCGATGCGGCCGTGGAGATCGTCGACCGACAGAACTTGCCCCGGCCATTTGACTCCGGAGCGCTCGCGACTGCACCGAGCAAGGGCGAGGACACACGCACTCCCGCCGCGGTCTCGGAAATCCTCAGCGGTGAGCGATTGCCACCGCCAACTGTGACAGCAATTGGTTTGCGCGTGTATCTCGAACCCGATCCCCCACAGGGGAAAAAGAAACCTCAGCGTCCCGGTTCCGCTGGAATCAGCAATGTTCGGCGGATTGAATTGCTCGAACAGGTTCTGTTGAACTTGTGGGTGGACAACGGGCAATCGCTCGTCGGCGGTGCGCCCGCGGAGGCGCCGAAGAGCGGCAATTCGCTTGCGCTGACTCCCCCACCGTCTTCGATCACCGCCGTCACCGGTGGACTTGGCCCAGGCGCTTACACCGCGCGACTCATGAACCGCGCGCTCCTCCAGATCGACACACGCGGACCGTTCGCTTACGACGCGGAGAAGAATCTCGCGCGCTTCGATGTCGTTCCTCACTCCGATCCGAAGTTGCCCAACGACGTGCAGGTGACGAAAGTTCCCGCCACGAGCGGCACCAGTAGCCTTTTCAGTCAAGTGTTGGAAATCGAGTTCAACGGCGGGCTGGCTGGCAGTAGCCGACCGCCCGGCACGCCAGCGATCAAGAAGCTTCACGCATGGACTTCCACACCCGGCCGGTTCCTCACTCTCGCGGCTCAGGATGAAGCGATGGAAGCTTACGGTCAGGATCTCGTTCACGATCAGGCAGCGAGTCGCACGATTCTGACCGGCGCACCGCTCTACGTTATCCGCGAGCGCAATGTACTCTCTGCCGGCGCTCCGCAACGACCCGCGACACTCACCAGCGAACCCGCCCCTGCTCTCGCAGCATCAGGGGGCTTACGCCCCCCGCTCGCTAAACCAGAGCAACGCAAGCTACAAGCAACGGTGCGCGGAGCGGGGCGCATCGAGCTATTCGACTCCACGAGCAACTCGAACACAATCACCGCGTCGTGGCTAACTTCACTCGTGCAGACGAAGGAGATTATCAACGGTCGCGAGCAGGATTTGTTCACCTTCACCGACGGCGCGGAATTCAAGGACGTGAAGGCGGATTACTGGCTGAAAGGCAACGTGCTGAAGCTCTGGCTCGAACCGCGTCCCGAAGCGAAGCTCCCGGAGACGAAGACCGCGAGCCAATCGGCGAAGCCAGCCCGAATCCAGGCGCTCGGGCAAGTATCGAGTCACTCGACCGATTACGACATCGAGCGCGCGGACCAGTTGAATGTGTGGTTTGAGGACGCGAAAACGCCTGCGGTCGCGGCTGTCACTCCTCCGGTGTCTCCAAGCGCTCCACCCAGCTCGGTTGCGGTTGCTCCGAGCGGCCCGCTCCCGCCAGTTATCGCGCCGAAACCACCCGATGCGCTTCCCCCTGTGCCAAAAGAGCCAGAAAAGCCCAAGCCGCCGACGAAGATTCAGGCGAAGACAATTGATACGTGGGTCACGCGCGTGCCGGTCAAACCTGACGAGAAGAAACCGCCACCCAAGCTTCCCGAATCGGGCAAGCCCGAGGAGCAGCCCGCGGCGTTCAAGTACCAGCTCGACCGCGCGCGCTGCGAGGAGAACGTCATCGTCCACCAGGACCCGATTGACCCAACCAAGCCGCGTGGAACAGACATCTTCGGGCGGTTGCTCTTACTCGATGGTTCAGCCGACGGGAGCAAGCTCACGGTCTTCGGCTGGCCGGACAAACTCGGCGAAGTTCACCAGGAAAGAATGTCGCTCATCGGCCCGGAGGTGATTCTCGATCAGGTGCATAACAAGGCGGAAGTGAAGGGCCGCGGCGCGCTGACGATGCCATCCAACAGCGATTTCTCCGGCACGGAGTTAGCGCAGCCCGAAGTGGTCATCATCCACTGGCGGGATTCGATGTCGTTTAACGGGGCGATGAGGTCGGCGGAGTTCAACGGCAAGGTATTCGCAAAGCAGGGAGAGTCGTCGATTCTCTGCCACACCATGAGCGTGCAATTCGACCGGCCGATGTACTTCAACCCGGCTCAGAAGAAGGCTGCGGAGAAGCCCGTCGATCCCAAAGACCCCACGGCCAAGAAGAAGGAGAGCGCGAAGATCGACAAGGTCTTCTGTTACTCCGCGCCGGCCGATGCCATCGACGACAAACGCGAGTTGTTGGTGACCTACGCTCAGGTGGAACGCGACAAGACCGGCAAGCTCATCAAGTCGCAATTGCTCTGGGCGCAGGAACTCAAGCTCTTCGCGCAATTCCAGGACGCGGGTGGAGGAGAGAAGTATCAGCTCGTGGTGGCAGATGGGCCGGGAGAGTTGCGTGTCTTGCAGGAAGGGGACAAGGATTTCGCCGGTCCACCGGCGAACAACAAGCCCCCACGCCCGATTGGACCGGTGCAACCCGGCGCCAAACCCGCACCGCCAATCGCAGAGCAGGAGATGAAGCTCACGATTGTGAAGTTCAACAGCTCAATGACCGCGATCGACAAGGGGAAAGTGTTCCAGAAGGCGACCTTCGAGAAGAACGTGCAGGTGATTAACGTGCCCGCCAACGATCAGAATCTCCAGGTCGAGCGCCACAAGCTTCCGCCGCGTGCCGTGCTCCTCACTTGCACCCGCGAGTTGGTTGTCTGGAGCCACAAGAAGGGGAACGCGCCTCCGGTGCAACACATGAATGCCATCGGCAACGCCTACCTGCGTTCCGATGACTACGATGGGTGGGGAGATAAGATCAGTAACGACGGGAAGCTTGTGATCCTCACCGGCAGCGACAGGACCCCGGCTCGCATCATGAACCGATTCAACCAGGGGAATGATCAGTCCGGCAAGGTCATCAGATACGACCGCTCCACCGGCGCTTACGATGTCGTCGAGAGCTTCGGAGGCACCATCAGCAGCCCGCCGAAGAAGTAAGAGTAGGACAGGCATCTTGCCTGTCTCTTTCGTAGGACAGGCAAGATGCCTGTCCTACTTCTTCTTCACGGTGCAGGGTTTCGCCATCACCGCGATGATGAGTTGTTCGCCGGACTTGGTACGGTACGGGGTCACGACGGGGAAGAACTTGTCGCAGGCGCAGGCGTAGGTCACCGGGTCCATGCCGGGCGGCATCAGCGTCAGGCTGATCCGGCCGTTCTCGTCCTTCTGCTTCTCCACCTTCATCTTCAGTTGTTTCTTGTCGACCAGCGTGACCGTCGCGGAGTTGCCGACGGGGATCGACTTGCTCTCGGTCGCGACGAGCTTGAAGCCGGTCAACTTCGGGTCGCGTTTCTGAACTTCTTTGGCGAGTTCCACCAACTTCGGATCAACGACGTTGTTCTCGGTTGTGGCCAGCACGATGACCACCGTCACGCGGACCGGAGTTTCGGTCGGGCACGCCACGAACAAACACGCGCTGAGAAGAATGGCTGACATGGTTCACCTGGGCTTGGTAGCAAAGATCATGGGCGCATCGCCGGGTGCAGTTGTCACCTGCGGCCACGTGGAATTCGGATCGTCGAGTTCCACTTGCTCGACGGTCGCCAGATTTAAGATGCCGGGCAGTGGATGCACGCCGACCGGGAACCACCCCTCTCCTCCGGGCACGCGCTGAAGTTCCACATCATCATCACTCGCCATCGGGAGCACGGCGAACTCGGCGAGCGGATCGTCCGGTCCATCGCGCGGTGCGGGCGCAATCTGAA
>JAKEEV010000971.1 GCA_022616395.1 Planctomycetia bacterium
AAGCCGTTCGCCAGGGTACCCAGCGCGCAGCCGACCACTCCACCCACAAGCGCGATGGCGAGCGATTCGATCATGAAGGAAATGAGAATCTGCCAGCGCTTGAAGCCGAGAATGCGCAACACGCCCACTTCCTTGATCCGAGCCGCGATTGACGCGAACATCGTGTTCATCACTCCGAACACGCCGCCCACGGCCATCACGACGGCCAGAAACACAATCCACGTCAGGAAGGTCTCGTTGGTCTTGGTCAGTTCCTTGTAGTAGTCCGGTTCGGCGAACGCCTTGAGTTTCGACTTGGTGTAGTCCTTGTTCAGATAATTGGCGGTAGCTCGTGCCGCGACATCGGTGTTTTCGGACATCCGTAGCACCATCGTGGTGTATCGGTTGGCCTTGCCGGCCGCTTGCACCACGAGGTTGTTCTCGCTCACCCACATTTCCGAGCCGAAGGTTGTCCCCTCGGACTTCATCACGCCGAGCACGATCCACGTATGATCGCCGAGTTCAAATGTGTCTCCGGGTTCGAGCTTGGCCTTCCCGACATCCTCACCGAGTTTGGACGCGACGCCGGTGCCGATCACGCACGGCAGGTACTTCCCACCCGATTCCTGGTGAACGCCGTTGGCAGCGAACCATTTCCCGCCCGGTTCCAGTTGCATGTTGTGAACAGCGGCCGCGACGTGCGGATCTTTGAGCGCCCGCACCTGAAGGAATCGGCGACGAGGAGTCTCACCGGGTTTCACCGGCACCGGCTGGTTCATCACCATGTAGGCTTCGAGACTCGCGAGGTACACCGCGTTGGGCGTATCCTTCGGAGCATCAGCCGGGATTGGAGTGAGTTCACCACCCGGACCCGGAACAGCACGCGCAACCGTGATCTTGGAACCTCCGGGACCAGCGACCTCGATTCGCTCCACATCCTGCGCGGCGGCTCGCTCCAGGTTGCTGAAGAGTTCATCCGTCGAACCTTCAGCGAGGACCATGACGTTGCCTGGAATGCCCGTACTCTCGTTGAGCTTGTACATGCCGTTGACGAACGCCAGAAGCACAATCACAAGCCCAACCACCACCGTGAATGCCAGCGCCGTCAGCGCGGTGTCGCGTTTGCGCACCCACAAATAGCGGAAGTTGTACGCCAGCGGCACGCGGCCAATGAGCAAGAGCAACAACAGGTCGGTGGCGTAGACGAGCAAAAACACGAACGGCCAGTGTTGCACGAGCGCTGGTGGAAGGAATGTCCAGATGGGTTTGGCCAGCCACGGAGACAGTTGCGGGTCGAGCATGATCTGCAGGTGAACCGACGTTAGCTTTCGCTCCTCGATTTCCTTGTTGGTTTCCTGGAACTCGGCTTCCGCTTCCTGCCGTGATTTGAAGTCCTGGTTGCTGCGGGAACGCGCATCATCGAGCAACTTCTGCTTGTCGAGTAATTCCTGTGCCGTGAGCCACGGCTTTCCTGGCTCCAGGTCCGGCGGCGGCGCTTCGGGGACAACGAGGCTGGCCACATCGAGTATCGAGAAGCTAAACACCTTCTTCGCCAGAACTCCGAGTTGTCCACCTTCGGGCAGAGGAAGCCGGCTGACGACTTCGATCGAGAACGCAAGGAGTGCCAGCAGAACCACGATCCCGGCGACAGCGGCGAGCATCCGGCGCGCGGTTCGTCGCCACCACGAGCGCGTCGGGCGCACGGTTTCGGTGAGTACCGTCTCACTCGGAGCCACTGCTGGCAGCGCAACCAACAGCGATGCCAGTGGAAGCAGCGAGAAGCCGATCACGAACAGCGTACCAATGAGCCGGAGAATCGTCCGGCCGAACCCCCAGAGCAGCTTTCCGATGCGCGAAAGCAGGCCCGGTCGAGCAGAATCGGCATCGCGTTCGGACTTCGCGGATGTGTCAGGCATCGGAGAACCAGTGATCGAGTGATCGAGTCATCAGTGAACAGTGATCGAGTTATCAGTGATCAGTAATCAGCTTCCAAGAAGAGTGGTGAGTATCGCTGACTGGTTACTGTTCACTGATTACTGATCACTGTCTTCTACTAAGCGACCTTCGCGAACACTTCGGCGACCTTCACGTTCTTCGCGGAGAGCGCAGGGCCGATGCTTCCCAGCACCGACACGAACACGCCCAGCGCTGGGCCGAGGATGAGCGCTTCCCACGGGACGATGAACGCTCCAAAGAACGCAATCTGGAGCTTCAAACTGCCGATGAATGTCCACGCGAGGAACGCGGCCATCGCGCCGGCCAGTATTCCCACCAGAATCGCTTCGCCCAATACCAGCGCCAGCACGTGTCGCGGTTGGAAGCCCAACACCTTCAGCACGGCCATCTCGGTGCGCCGTTCGCGCACGGAAATACTCAGCGCGTTGGCAATCACCAGGCACATGATCCCGACCATCGCGGGCGTGAGAATGTACTTCATGCCGAAGAAGATGTCCTTGTACGCCTCCATCCAGGAACCGATCCCGCTGGAGGCTGTCTCCATCTTCAGCGGAGGGCTGTTGAAGTTCTTCGGGTCGTTCACCATCTCGTTGAGGATCTCGAACGCGGCCTTGTTCGGCAGTTTCACCCAGATCAGGTTGAGGGCCTTGTCCTGCATGACGTAGTCCGGCGGCTTCGTCTTGAGCAGCGCATCGAGATACGCCTTGTTCATGAAGCCAACGCCCTCGTACTTCCCATCGGGCAACGATCCGATGATGTCGAAGTAGGCTTCCGTGTCCGGGTAGTTCAGTCCGTAGAGCTTGATCCGCTGGCCGACCTCCAGGTTCATCTTCTTCAGCCGACTCTTGCTCACCACGATTGCCTGTTTGTTG
The DNA here is from genome assembly GCA_022616395.1 of Planctomycetia bacterium. Lineage (GTDB taxonomy): Bacteria > Planctomycetota > Planctomycetia > Gemmatales > Gemmataceae > Gemmata. The sequence continues at coordinate 2,808 of JAKEEV010000971.1, forward strand.
GCGATCATCGCCTGGACGCCGGCTTCGAGCTGCGCTTTCTCTTCTCCCGTCAGGTCGTCCAGCCCGTCCATCATCGTCAGGATTTTTTCCGGCTCCATGCAGAACATGAAGAGCGTGTTCTCCGGCCGCTTGTTCACCTTGTCCGTTGTTCCGCCGACGAACGACCAACTCATCATGTCCGCGTCGCGAATCACGATTGGCGGCTGGTCAGGGTAGACTTTGGCGTACTCTTTCGGCAACTCCTCGATTGCCAGCCGCTTGAAGCGGTCGTAGTAGCCGGGCGGCATCTGGCTGGGAATGACCGTCTTGTGCGTGACAATCGCCTTGAAGTTCGCTTCCTTTTCCTTCGTCACGTTCCCGATGAACGTCAGGATCGTGTAGAGGAAGACCAGCACAACTGTCAGGACAAAGAGCGCCAGATACGTGAGCGAAGTGCGCAATGGACTTCGGCGCAGTCCGCGGAACATGATGAGCACGAGCTTGGGCACGAACGCCCCGGTTGCCTCCGCGACCACGCGGGCGAACTGCTCGATCACGAACAACACGAGGAAGAACAACGGCAGCGTGAGTATGCCGACGATCAAGGCAATCGCGATCAGCCCCGCGAGCATCCCGAGCAGATAGCCCGAGAGGAGGAAGATCGACGGGTCGAACCCGATCGGACCCATTTCTTGCGGGATACCGTACATGG
>JAKEEV010000972.1 GCA_022616395.1 Planctomycetia bacterium
CCCCTGAAGGATCTTCGAGAGGTAATCCTTCGGCACACGAGTCGCCTCGGCGATCTGAGCCGTTGTCCGAGCCGCGGGCGCTTCGTGCGCCAGGTGAATGACCGCCCGCAAGGCGTATTCCACCGTCTGCGAGAACATTCACCACCTCCCACCAAAGTGCCCAGGATTTTCGTGCCTGTCCGTTGACTCTCGATTATAGCGACATAAGCTTGTGAGTGTAAATTGGAATTTGGAGTCCGAATTCCTCTTTTGAGCGGACAAGCTCGCCTCTTGTCTGCGAACTCTCCCCTTGGAGTCGCCATGACACACGTTGAAGAACCGCGGCTGGAGTCTGACGTGGGTTACCGGTTCGATTATGTCTCGAAGTTCATCGGTTTTGGACCGGACGACGTTGCGGCGGTTCACGGAGCAGCCCCGAAGCTCGCTCCGTTGGTCCCCGCGCTGGTGGATGCGGTCTACAACAAGCTCTTCGAGCAAGACGCGACCTGGAGGCACTTCCTTCCGCGTCAGGAAGGCTACAGCGGAGCGGTGCCTGCTTCGCTTGAACAACTCACGATGGATCACCCCCAGATTGCATTCCGCAAGCAGCATCTGGCTCGCTATCTCGCATCGCTCGTCACCAAGCCTTACGACGGGAAGATGGTGGAGTATCTGGACATGGTGGGGAAGATTCACACGCCGAAGGCGGGGAACAAAGAGATCAACGTTCCGCTGGTTCAGATGAACGCGCTCTTAGGTTTCGTCGCTGATGCGCTGACCGCGACGATCTTGGGCCTGGGCTTAGACCGCGACACCGAAGTGAAGACGATCCGCGCGTTCGGCAAGCTGCTGTGGATTCAGAACGACCTCATCACGCGGCATTACTTGGGAAGGTAGGTGACTTCGTAGGACAGGCTTCCAGCCTGTCCTACGAAGTCGCTTCCCGAGATTGCCCCGGCACCCAGAGCACATCGGTCTTGCCATCGTGGTTGGCGATGCGCGCGAGCACGAAGAGGAAGTCGCTGAGTCGGTTCAGGTAAATGAGTGCGTGTTCGTTGACCTTCTCCGTGTGCATCAGCGTGACCACAGCGCGCTCGGCTCGTCGGCAAACGGTTCGTGCAAGATGCAACCAGGCGGCCGTGGGCGTTCCTCCGGGCAGAATGAAACTGCGAAGCGGTTCGAGTTTCTCGTTCAAGCGGTCGATGACTTTCTCCAGCCGCTCATATTGAGCCGCGACCACGCGCAGAGCCTGGGCCGGCTCCTCTGTTTCTGGTTGCGGTACACAAAGATCAGCGCCGACGTCGAACAAATCATTCTGGATGGTGCGAAGGAGCGCGAACTCCGGGCAATCGGGGCAGTTCGAGCAGACGAGGCCAAGCACGGCGTTCAGTTCGTCCACTTCGCCAATTGCCCTGACACGCGGGGAGTCTTTCGAGACGCGCGAGCCATCGCCCAGACCGGTTTCTCCGCGATCACCGGACTTCGTGTAGATGCGAGAGAGAAAGACCATGTTTCAAGTTCCAAGTTGAATCGTGCCGCGGTGTGGTAATCGAGCGTTGGTGAGGCGACAACACCCAGCCGGCTGACGCCGGCGGTTCGACAGTGCTTTGTCGAACGACTTCCACCAGTTGGGTGGCCGGTGCTTCGTCGAACCGCCGACGTCAGTCGGCTGGGTTGGATCAACTCCATTCCGGCACCCGTCGTGTTCACTTCCCGTATTCTCTCCAGTTCGCTCCGTCTGCCAAAGGCCGTTCTGAAACTTCGCCTGTGGAACTCTGGAACTTGGAACTTTGTCTTAAACCCCTTCGCCAGCGAAACCGATATAGCCATCAATCCGAGAGGAACCGTCACCCGGACACGCCTACACGGAGGGGAAGCATGTCCTGGATTCGTCGAAAACTCTGGCTGCTGGCGCTGGTGATTCTGCCCGCAGGCGTGGTCGGGTGCAATCCGCTGACGCTGGGGTTGCTCACTCCGATCCCGGTGCAACCGTGGGTCGCCGAGCGGATGGAGCAGAAACTCAACCACAAGAACGACGGCCGCGTGCCGATCATGCCGCCGGTGCGCGATGGTTTCCCGCCACCCATCTGCGAAGACCCGCCCGGAGACGCCGAGGTTCTTCGCGCGATGCCGCGCGTGCCTCGCGGAGTGCCGTACATTTACGAAGTGTTCCGCGACGACATCGTCATCGTCAAGAACAAGCTGGTGGACAAAATCGATCCGCCTCGGTTCTTCCCGCTCGTCGGCCCAGCGCAACTTCACCATTGCCACTGGGAATGCGTGATCTATTACAACGAACTGGTTCAGTCGGACTACCCGTTCCCGGTCTATTTGAAGAAGCCGCGTGTCCAGGTGATTTACATCGACAAGGATCACTTGCACCTCTACGTCGGGCCGGATCCCGAAACGCAGCGGCAGATCACACAGGACCTGACGCGCTTCTGATCGAACAGATGCAACCCCTCCGTCGTCGCGAGGCGACCGCCGCACCCGGCTCCAAAAGAGTCGGGTGTTGTGCGTTGTGGTGAACCAGATTCCGTTACAGCACCCTCGCCAACTCCCGCCAGTGCAAGAGTTCGGATTTCCAGAAAAAATCGACATTCCATACCAAAAACCGCCTGGCGACCTATAATCCCTACAATATAAATCAGGAATGTGCTTAAACAGTCCCGGAGTGGCGGAATGACTTTGATTCAGGCAACGGCGGCGGAAATCGCGGAGGCCAACGAGCGTCTTTCCTCAACTACTCCCCAGGGTGTGTTGCGCTGGGCGGCCGAGCGGTTTCATCCGCGGCTTCTGATGGCGACCGCGTTCGGCGCGGAGGGGTGTTGCATCATTGACATGCTCGCGGAGATTCAGCCCGCCACAACACTCATCAATCTGGAAACCGGTTACCAGTTCCCCGAGACTCTGGAGTTGCGCGAACGAATCAAGAGCCGCTACGGAATCGAAGTCGAATACATCTCCCCCGAACTGACTGTCGCGGAGTACGAAGCCGAACACGGCGGCCCGCTCCATGTCCTGCGCCCGGACCAGTGCTGTCACGACCGCAAGATTCTTCCTCTGCGCCTGGCCGTGGAGCGAATCGCGCCTCTGGCGTGGATTTCGGCCATTCGCAAAGACCAGACCGCGCATCGCGGAAAAGCCGATGTGGTTCAGTGGGACGCGAAGTTCAACCTCGTGAAGATCAACCCGCTTCTGAACTGGACGAAGAACGACGTGTGGGACTTCATCACCAAGCACGATGTTCCGTACAACCCACTGCACGACCAGAACTATCCGAGTATCGGATGCTGGCCTTGCACGCGTCCGGTTGCACCGGGCGAGGACGACCGTGCGGGGCGCTGGGCCGGCAAGGTGAAGAAGGAATGCGGTCTGCATGTGATCGAGGTCAAGGACGGCGAAGGAATTTAGCAGTGAACAGTTATCAGTGAACAGTGATCAGTTATCAGTAATCAAGTTATCAGTGATCAGTCAGCAGTCATCAGATCGGAAGAGGCTCCTTGCCTTCCGAACTGATGACTGCTGACTGATAACTGTTCACTGTTCACTGATCACTGATGAGTAATGACGAGTGACGCTATGCTCTTCTCCGCTCGTGCCGAATACGCCTGTCTGGCGATGTTGGAACTCGCCGCTCAGTACGGCGACCCGCGACCGGTGCGCCTCACGGACATTGCCAACAAGCACGGAATCTCGTCTCCGCGATTCCTGGTTCAGATTCTGATTCAGTTGAACAAGAAGGGACTGGTGACGAGCACTCGTGGACGCGACGGCGGCTATCACTTGGCGAAACGGCCATCGGATGTGACTCTGGCGGATGTGATCGCGGC
>JAKEEV010000973.1 GCA_022616395.1 Planctomycetia bacterium
AGTACGGCAGCAGCATCACTTCATTGGCGAACAATTGCTCGCGGTACATTCGCGGCAGGTCGCGCTTCGGCATCCGCCGCAGCAGGTTCACGATGAAGTTCCCCGTCCCCGTGCACGGGTCAATGATGTACACGTCCTTGTGCGAGAGCGACTTCCCGAACTCGTTCTCCAGTACCTCCCCCACGCTGGCGCACATGAAGTTCACAATCTCCTGCGGGGTGTACACAATCCCGTGCGTGTCCGCCACCTTCACCGAGTAACCCTGGAAGAACCGCTCGTACACCGTGTTCAGGAAGTGCTGCTTCTCGGTGAAATCCGGCAGGCTGCGCGCTGCCCCTTCGATGGCCACGTAGAAACGGTCCAGGCTCTTCAAGTACTCCGTCCGGTCGAAGCTCTTGCTCACCAGCGCCTCGATCACCCGCTCCACCTCGGCGGCAATTGCGTTCCGCTTCACGAACTCCGGGTTGTTGAAGATGGTCCGGAACAGCCGCTCGGTCAGCAGGTGCTGCACCAGCATCTCGTCCACGGCTTGCACGCGGATATTGGGGTTCAGCGCCGACTTGCACAGGTCGAAGAACTTATCGAACGCGGCAATGAACTCAGGATTGTCCTTGTGGGCCTGCTGAATCTTTTCCACCAACCCCCGGGCCAGGTCGGGTACCCGTTCCTTGAATTCCTCGACCGCCTCCTCAAACCCTCTATGTCCGGCTCGACATGGGAGAAGAACTGGTTAAGCAGCTTCGTCAGTTCGGCCGGGTCGCCGAGCGGTACCCGGAGCACTTCCTGCTTGTTCTGGTAGAGCACCCCCGTCCGCGTGTCTTCGAAGATGATGTTGCTGAGGGGATAGCCGGCGGCAATCTTCCGCCGGATTTCCGCGTCTAGGTCGTCTTTGGTGTCCTTGGCTTCCCAGTGCCCGCGCGGAAGCCCGTTGACGTCACGCACCGTCCCGTCGGGCCGCACCAGCCCCCCGCCGGACACGGCGGAAAGCTCCGGCACCAGAGTCCACTTCTTCTGTTTCGCGGTTTCCGCC
>JAKEEV010000127.1 GCA_022616395.1 Planctomycetia bacterium
CGAGATCTAGCAGGATGTAGCCGGCATTGTGATCGCCCGCGTACGGCCGAAAGTACACGTCATAACCTTCGCGATTGCGGATGCGCAGGAAACCCACCGTGTCCGTGAGAGATTGTGGGCGGGTCGCGTGTTCAATTGTGGTTGAAGGGTCAAATCGCGATCCGCTCGACTTCATCAAGGGTGATCTCGTCGCCAGTACGATCATAGAGCTTGGTTGTTCGAGGCGACTCGTGGGCGGCAATCGCTTGGGCGTTCTCGATCGTGCCACCGTTCTCCAAGTACGCGGTAATTCCGGTTGCGCGAAAAGTGTGGCAGCACGTGGAATAGGGGAGACCCGCTGCCAATGCCCGACGTTTTATCATCCGTAACACATCTTCCCGATTCATGGGCCGTTCTGTAATCCGCCGGCGAACGTCGATGGAACGGAAGAGGGGAGACTTCTTCTCGCCGCTGATGCCCGCGGCTGAAAGGTAGGCATCGACATAAGCTTCGGCGTTGTGGTGCGCTGGCACTTCATGACGCTTGCCGCCCTTTTCGTGCAATCGAATCCACCAGCGTTTGCCGTTCTGATAGTAGTCCTCAACTCGCATGTGAACCGCCGCGCTGACTCGCGCGAAGGTATAGCACATGAGACCAATCAGAGCTCGATCGCGCAGGCCGACGATGTTGTCCGTCTTGATCGAGTCAATGAGGGCTCTTGCTTGTTCTGATTTCAGAACGGGAGTCTTGCCGCGCTTCACGACATACTTGGGGCCGCGGACGGAACTGGCCGGGTTCACTTCGACCACCTGGCCGACGACGAGCCAATCGAAGAGCATCCGGATCGCTGCTAGGTGTTGCTTGACTGTTGGTGCGGAGCGAGTCGCGTGAAGCTCCTCAATGTAGGCCGAGATCACAACAGGGCGGACGCTGTTCAATTCGCGAACTCCGCGTCGCTCACTCCAAATGAAAAACTGACTGACAGCCTGTGCATACGCCGCTCGGGTGTTCTTGTTCCGGATGTTCGCCGTGAAGAATTCTACGAAGCGCCATGACGCGCGGTCC
>JAKEEV010000974.1 GCA_022616395.1 Planctomycetia bacterium
GAGCCGTCAGGCCGACGGTTTGTGCGCTAGCCGTCAGGCCGACGGTTTGTGCGCTAGCCGTCAGGCCGACGGTTTGTGCGCTAGCCGTCAGGCCGACGGTTGTCTCGATCACCGTCGGGCTAACGCCGCGACGCTCACAAACCAGCTTCACATCGCGGCGGGTTGAGCGACCAGCGCGAGGAGTTGGAGCAGCGCCATCGGATCGACGGGCTTCACCAGATGGTGGTCGAAGCCCGCTTCTTTCGACTGGATACGGTCGGACTGGTTCCCCCAGCCGGTCATTGCCATCAGCACCATTCTCGATCCGCCCGGCAGTGCTCGGATCTGGCGAGCCGCATCGTAGCCGTTGAGTTTCGGCAGACCGATGTCGAGCAGGATCACTTCTGGCTGGAACTCCTGAGCCGCGGACACGGCTTCGAGGCCATCGTGGGCGGTTCGGATGTTGTGGCCCGCGCTTCGAAGCAGGACAGCGAGAGTGGCCGCCGTGTCCCAGTTATCATCAACCACCAGGATGCGAAGCGACATGGCCGGGATTGCGAACGCGCTTTCCGACGTGCTTCGTTCCGGAGCGAGTTGTTCCAAGAGAACCGGCAGTCGGATCGCGAACTCGCTCCCATGACCAGGGCCGTCACTTCGTACTGAGACCGAACCTCCATGCATTTCAACCAGTTGGCGAACCAGAGCCAGACCGACTCCCAATCCGCCGCGAGATCGCTGATCCGCTCGATCCACCTGCGTGAACATCTCGAAGATACGGGGAATCATCTCTGAAGGAATGCCGATGCCTGTATCTCGAACCGTCACCACCGCGTCACTCCCCTGCCGCTCGGCGATCAGCCAGATGCGCCCACCGCGGTCAGTGTACTTGGCCGCATTGTGCAGCAAGTTCGAGATCACCTGGGCCAACCGGGTCAGGTCGCCGGTCAGAGGAATCGGCTCCCCCGGAACCGAGACAGTCAACTCGTGCCCGCAGGACTCAATGAGCGGCCGACCGGTCTCGATGGCCGAGCGCACCACATTGCCCAACTCGATCCGCTCGCGGCGGAGTTCCAACCGTCCGCCGGTGATTCGGGCGATGTCCAACAGGTCGTCGATCAGCCGGGCCATCTGCTTCGTTTGCCGCTCAAGTATGCCCAGCGCGCTTTGCAACTCAGGCGCGGAAGAGCCGAGCAAGTGGAGGATGTGGACCGCGTTGCGGATCGGGGCGAGGGGATTGCGCAGTTCGTGCGCGAGAGTCGCGAGGAACTCGTTCTTCGCCCGGTCGGCCTGCTTCAGCGCGTCTTCGGCACGTTTGCGGTCGGAGATGTCCACCAACACATTCACCGCGCCCAACAGATGCCCGGACTCGTCGCGGATTGGATTGGCATGAGCCAGCGCGGTCACGCAAGTGCCATCGGGACGTTCGATGACGATCTCACACCCATTGTATCCCTCTTGCGCACGTAGCGCCAGCGCCATCCAGCACTGGTCGTGCGTGATTGGAGTTCCATCGGCCGCGAAGAGCTTGAACGATCCGCAGAAGCGGTCAACCGGGTCGTTCAACTCTGGAGCGCGCCCCCAGAGCCGCTCCGCGGCCGGGTTGAAGTAAGTGATAAACCCCTCTGAGTCGCAGGTGTAGGCACCCGCGGGCAACTTCTCTAACAGTCGGCGAAAGTGGAACTCGCCGGGATGCTGCCCCTCTCGACAATCGTTCAGCGGATGCTCAGTCATGCTGATTTCCTTCGGCCGGCGACGAGCGAGGAGAGAACAGTAAGTCAGGAACCAAAAACCGGCATGGGCAGCAAATGCAAGTTGCGTACCGAAATCGGACCGCCTGAAGAAGTGGTCCGTCGTGGAGGTGAGATCGCGCGCGACTTGCCGTCGAAAGCGCGAAAGACGGAGCGAAAGCTCGGTCGGTGAAACCAAGAGACAGACCAGCGCGGCTGAGAACCGCGCTGCCCGCTTGGTGGAGAGTGGATTAAGAGAGCCTCACGCGGAAGATTTTCCGACCCAGCCTCACGACCAGTCCGTCCGTGACAGGCACGGTCGCCTTCACATCGGTGACCTTCGTGCGGTCGGGGCCGTAGTTGAACGCCCTTTCGGGATCGATCTTCCGCCGCGCTTCACTCTTGCTCGCCGCGAGTCCCGCCTCAACGATCAGATCAACCGCGAGCATCGCTCCCGCGACGATCTTCTCCGTGGAGATCGTCACTTCGGGGACACTGTTCGGATCGCCCTTCTCTTCAAACTGCTTCCGCCAGTCCTCCAACACCATCGTTGCGGATGTTGGACCGTGGTAGAAGCGCACGATCTCCGCAGCGAGCGCCTTCTTGGCCTCGTTCGGCTTGCCCGCGAGAAACGCATCGATCTGCGCGGCGGTGAAGTCGGTCAATAGCTCGAACCACTCCCGCATGAGGACGTCAGGAATCCGCATCGTCTTGCCGAACATCTCCTTCGGAGGTTCGTTCAACCCAATGTAATTGCCGAGACTCTTGCCCATCTTCTTGCAGCCATCCAGTCCGCGAAGGATCGGCATCGTGAGGCAAATCTGCGGCTCTTGATTCGCAGCGCGCTGAAGATCGCGGCCGACCATCAGGTTGTAGAGTTGCTCCGTGCCTCCGAGTTCCACATCGGCGCAAATCTCGACCGAGTCGTGACCCTGCATCAGCGGGTAGAGAAGTTCGTGCAGGTAAATCGGCGTTCCGGCCTGCAAGCGTTTGCAGAAGTCGTCGCGCTCGATCATCCGCTGAACGGTGGTGTGCCCAAGCAGGCGCAGCATCTCCGCGAAGCCGAACTTCGAGAACCATTCACCGTTCGGTCGGATCTCGGACCGGTCCGGCGTGAGCAGGTCGATCACTTTTCGGATTTGGTCGATGTAAGTCTGCGCGTTCTTCTCGATCTGTTCCGGCGTCAGTCCTTGCCGGCTGGCATCGCGACCGCTTGGGTCGCCAACGGCCGCAGTCGCGGTGCCGATGATAAGAACCGCGGTGTGGCCGAGTTCCTGGAACTGGCGCAGCTTGCGAAGCGGAACCGTGTGTCCGAGATGAACGTCGAAGCCGGTCGGGTCGATGCCGTACTTCACGCGCAGCGGGTTACCGGTCGCGTGGCTGCGTTCGAGCTTCTTCTTCAGTTCGTCGCGCGTTTCCACCTGCGCGGTTCCGCGCAGGATGATCGCGAGTTGCTCCTCGACTGGCTTAAAGGTAGACATCGCGAACTCACGTGAAGAACTGGAAGCGGCCGGTGGACTCAAAAGCATGAGGGATGTGCCGGATGGTCGGTTCGCGGGCTGTTTCCGGCCAGCTTAACACCAGCACATCGTAGCGCACCGCGATCTCACCGAGCAACCGGCGGCGAGCGAGGAAACGCGAAGTCGCCTCGGTGATCTTCCTCTGCTTGCGGAGGTTCACCGAGGCGGCTGTTTGTTCGATTACGTCTGGGTCGTCGCTTGAAGTGGAACGCACTTCCACAATCACGAGCGTTTCGCCATCGAGCGCGAGCAGATCGAGTTCGCCGTCGCGGTCAGAGACGTTCGCGGCCAGCATCCGGTAACCCAAGCCACGAAGGTAACGTGCCGCGGCTCGTTCGCTGCGCCGGCCGAACCACCGCTTCCACCAACGCCAGCGAGAAAAGCCGCCCTCCGGCGGCACAGAGGGATCGGAACTGGCAGCACCGTCACCCATGAGTGCAGGCAGCCTGACTAACTGAGCCGCGACCGTGAGGGAGCGATCAAAGACAATCGCTCCCTCACGGTCGCGGCTCCGATGAGATTACTTCTTCTTGGCGGCCTCGGCTTCCTTGCGCTCGCGCTTCTTCTTGGCCGAC
>JAKEEV010000975.1 GCA_022616395.1 Planctomycetia bacterium
CTGCCTGCTCTGTTGAGCGCGAGCCAACGGCCACCCGTTCCGGTTCCCGCTCCGAAACTCGCGGACGAACTCGGATCGACGTTCGGGAAGGCGAAGAATTGCATTTTCCTCTGGCTCCAGGGCGGTCCTCCTCAGCACGAGACGTTCGACCCGAAGCCGGATGCTCCTGTCGAGATTCGCGGACAGTTCAAGCCCGTCGCGACCAACGTCCCCGGCATCCGCTTCTGCGAACTCCTCCCGCGCACCGCGCGTCACGCCGACAAGCTCGCCGTCATTCGCTCGCTCTCCACACGCGACGACAACCATGATGTGAGCGGCTACTGGCTACTCACCGGCTACCCGTATGGTCCCGGAAGCGCCCGGCAGATCAAGCCGAGCGACTGGCCGTACTTCGGCTCCATCGTGAAAATGCTCAAGCCGAGCGAGAAGTTCCCCGCGCTCACATCGGTGTGGATTCCGGACGTGATGCGCCTCAACGACAATGTCACACCGGCCGGACAGACCGCGGGGTTTCTTGGCAAGAGCTGGGAACCGGAGCGGTTCGTCGGTGACCCGGCCGCGCCTGATTATCACATTGAAGGTCTGGATCTGACGGGAGAACTGAACGCGATCCGCGTTGACCATCGGCGCGACTTACTCGGCCAACTCGACCGCGGATTCGACAAAATCGGGCGAGGAGAGGCGGTTGAGGCGTGGGACCGGCTCACTCATCGCGCGTTCGATCTCGTCAGTTCGGGGAAGGGCCGTGCTGCATTCGACCTGAGCAAAGAATCCGACAAGACACGCGACCGCTACGGCCGTTACACCTGGGGGCAATCGTGTTTGCTCGCTCGCCGACTGATTGAGGCCGGCGTCCGGCTCGTTCACGTCAACTGGGGGCGCGACCCAGGCGACTCCGCCGTCGATAACCCGATGTGGGACACTCACGCGCAAAACGCCGACCGGCTTCAGGATTCGCTCTGCCCGATGTTCGATGTCACGTTCGATGCTCTGATGACCGACTTGGCCGACCGCGGACTGTTGAGTGAAACGCTCGTGGTTATTGTCGGTGAGTTCGGGCGCACTCCGCGCATCAACAAACAAGGTGGTCGCGACCACTGGGGGCATGTGTTCAGCATGGCGCTGGCTGGTGCCGGCATTCGCGGCGCTCAGGTGATCGGAGCAAGCGACAAGACAGGTTCTTACCCGGCAACCGACCCAATTCGCGGAGGCGATCTCACGGCAACCATCTTCCACTTACTTGGCATCGATCCCGGAGGCATGTTCCGAGACAAGACCAACCGCCCGCACCCAATCACGAAGGGCGAACCGATTCTCGCTTCGCTTGGGAACACACCGGTAACAACCGCGCGCTGCGAACCGGGAGGAGATGTCGCGTTCGTCCCTCCATACGATTCCAACTTCCTCCTCGACACCAGTTTCGACACGAAACTTCCTCTGGTGGCGGCGACTCCTCCATCCCGAGAGAAAGGCTGGCGCGCCAACCCCATTTGGAATGAGAAGACCAGCGGGTTTGCCGTGCGAAAGGACAAAACGAGCCTCGTGATGGGTTACGGTCTGGCAGATGCGAACGCGGGCGCGGAGATCGAGGATGCGATGCGCTGCGTGCTGGCTCAAGAGATTCGCAACGCCCGACAAGGGCACTACACGCTCACGATTGAAGCGACCGCAGAGGCGAACACGGCCGATGAGTTCGAGAAGACGTTCCTGGCGAACTTCACTTGCCGGCTCGTGCTCTTCCGCTTCCGCGACATGAACAAGGATCCGCGCAGCGTCGAGGAACTGGCATCGGCGGAGTTCCGACCAACATTTGGGAAGCTCGGGCGCTTCACGCTCGACCGGTTCCTCGGTTCCACCGCGCCCGGCGCGAACTTCCCCATCGGCAATGGCCTCGGTGTTGCCATCACCATCCAGAAGACAACTCCAGGCGCGCTTGCGCTGCCCAAGAATGAAGCTCACCGAGCCGCTTTACGCATTCACTCGGTAGCACTCCAATTCAACGCTCCTCCTCGTCACGACAACGATCTGTTGTGACCACTTGGGCGCATTTCGAAGTGGTGTATCGACTCAACGACCCTCGACCGCCGGCAGCGGGCTTGCGTTCTCCGCTCTCGGCCGATGGGTATCTCTTCAGAAACTGATCCGGTCGTTCGGTTTTCTCATGTTGGGGAGTCATTCGATGGCTCTTATTCGTAATGACATCCAGGACCGTGATTCCAGGGAATCACCCAATGGGAACACCCGTACTCACTCGCGAAATCGACAAGTTGGTGAATGCCGCTCTCCCGGCGGATGACTGCGAACTGCTTCGTCGATACCGCGACGCCGGCGACTCGGAGGCGTTCGAGAGCATCGTTCGTCGGCACGCTCGAACCGTTCTGGGAGTTTGTCAACGCATCCTCATCGACCCGCACGCGGCCGAAGACGCTTTCCAGGCCACATTCCTCCAGTTCGTCCGCAAGGCTCGCTCGTTGCGCTCGCCGGTGGCTCTCGCGGCCTGGCTTTATGCAACTGCCCGTCGCACCGCCCTTCGTCATCGTCGGCCCGTTCAGGCGCCGATGACCGAACCACATGCTCCGGGACAGAGTCCCCTGGATTTGCTCACCGCTCGGGAACTGCTTCAGGTGATTGAGGACGAGATCGCCCGGCTGCCCGAACCGTATCGGCTTCCCCTGATACTTTGCTACCTGGATGGCCTCACGAAGGGAGAAGCAGCCGAGCGACTCGGACTTGCGGCGGGGGTGTTTCGCGGGCGGCTTGACCGCGGGCGGGAAAAGCTGCGCTCGGCGCTGGTTCGGCGGGGATTTGCCCCGATCGCGGTGATCGGATTGCTCGTTCCAACCGCGGGGTCCGTATCGGCCGAACTGATGAGCCGCACGATCGGCATTTGCACTTGCGGAGAACCGATCCCCGCTGCAATTGCTCTGCTTGCCGCTGGACGAACGGGTGTGTTGATGAAGGCGGGACTCGTGGCCGGGTTGTTGCTGCTCGGAGGACTGGGGTTGATTGCCTCGACGGACCGGGCAGAGCCAGCGGCGCCACAGACCAAACTCGAACCATCCCGGCCTGCCACTTCAGAACCGCGCCGGGACCTCTACGGCGATTCGCTTCCGCCGGATGCCATCGCACGCATGGGAACGATCCGCTGGCGGCATGTGGGGAGTTCCGGGCGTGTCGTTCCATCGCCGAGTGGGAAACTTGTCGTCACCAGAACCATCGCGGAAAAAGGGAAAGGAACGGCGCGCGTTTGGGAACTGTCCGATGGAAGGCAAGTGTGCGAGTTCCCGTGGGAGAACAGCGATTCCGGAGGAGACCTGCGCTTCACTCCGGACGGATCACGACTGGCGCTCACGATGTCCTACGGCGTGGTGAAGTTCCTCGATCCATTGACGGGAAAACTCCTGGCCGAATCGAAGCCGATCCTCGGGAAGAACGTTCGATACAGGCTGACGAGCGATACCCGCTGGGTCGTGACACAGGAGGAGAAGGGGCCGCTGATGTTGACCGAGATCGTCACGGACCCCACGGCCAAGTCGCGCCGGGTGAAGCTCGACCCGCCGCCCGGCACGTTCCGTTTCCATTCCGGTGGTTTTCATTGTGACGGAAAGACCTTGATGAGTTGCACCCACGACGAGACCAGTGAGTGGCAACCGCTGATCGTCCGGTGGGACATCCGAACGGGCAAACTCAGTGGGAAGACTCCGCTGCGGGGGTGCAAGGATGTGGTGATTGCGTTTTCCCAGGACGGTAAGCGAGTGGCGACGGAGCGCCCTCACGGTCCGCCGCCTGATCTGCTGCGTGTCTGGGACACCGAGACCGGCGAAGAGATCGTCAAGGAAGAGTCGGCACGTCATGGGGTCGGAATACCGCTCTCCCCCGATGGCAAACGTCTCGTCGGCCGGATGGATCGGCCCGACAACACCACGGCGGTGATCGTGTGGGAACTCGATCGTGGAAAGAGCATTGCCCGGCTCACATTGCCGGAGTGGGCCTACGGCCTGTTCCTGTTACCCGATGGCAAAACGCTTCTGGCAGCCAGTTTTACGGGGATGATGTTCGGCACCTGGGACATCGCGACCGGCCGGCGACTCAGTCCAAACGCCGGGCACGAGAGCAACGTTCAGCACGTCGCGTTTACTCCCGATGGAAAGACTTTGCTGACGGCTTCCTACAACCCCGACGAGCGGGTCACCGTTTGGGACGCGGCGACCGGAAAGAAACTTCAAGAACTGGCCGCGCCGCACGGCCGGCCGCTGTTCTTGGTGGGACCGTCCGCGCCATTCGTTTTAACGCCGGGTGGCTCGGTCGTAACAACCGGGCAGGGAACGCTGATCTGGACCGACGTGAAGACGGGCCGTGAGCTGAGGCGAGTCATGCCCAAGCCGATTGCGATGGCGATGGACCCCAATGACTGTTTCCAACAGGAGTGGGTGTTGCTGACTCACGATCCACAGACCGGAAGACCGGCGGTGTTAGCTCTGCACTCGTTTGGACCGTCCCCGTTCCTGTCGGAGCCGAAGTATAAATGGAAGGAAGCCATCACACTCCTGGACGCTGAGTCCGGCGAGTTGCTCGCGTTCCGAATTTACTCCAGGAACCGTTATCATTCAGATGGGGTGATCGCTTCCCCCGACGGGCGGTTACTCGCTCGGGTTTCTTACGATTTGGCGACCGATGTCTCGGTCGAACTCCGTTCCGCATTCGGCCGCGGTTCCTTCACATTGCCGCACCCGGGCGATCACTCCCCGCGTTCCCTCTTCGCCCCCGACAGCCAAACTCTGATCACCGTGACGAGGAAGCGCTCGTCCGAGAAGCCCGCGGGCGCGCCAGAGCCGAGTACCATCCGCTTGTGGGAAGTGCGAAGCGGCAAGAAGCGGCTGGAGTTCTCCCTTCCCGTTGAGCCATCGGCGTTGGCCATCTCACCCAATGGTCGGTTCCTGGCCGCTGAGCGGCCCGACAACAATACCATCTCCATTTGGGACCTGGCGACGGGCACTGAATTGGCGAAGCGAAGCGGCTACGGAGCCGGGGTCGGGACTTTGGCGTTCCGCCCGGATGGTCAAGCGCTGGCATCGGGACACGCTGATGGAACCGCGTTGGTCTGGGATCTGTCAGGGTTGTCGGGCGTCAAATCCGCAGCCACGGACCGGGACGCGGCGTGGAAAGCCCTCGCGTCCGCCGATGCCGGGAAGGCTTACCAAGCGGTAATCGCTCTGGCTGCCGATCCGAACTGTGTGGCGTTCCTGCGCGACAAGGTGAAGCCGGTGGCCGCTGTTCCGACGAGTCAGCTTCAGAAACTGGTCAAAGACCTCGGCGACGACGAGTTCAAAACACGCGAAGCGGCAACGGCCGCTCTCAAGAAACTGGGGGACGTTGCCGATGTGGAACTCCGAGCGTTCTTGCGCGGGGAACTGCCGCCCGAACAACATCGACGAATCTTGGAAGTGCTTGCGAAGCGACCGTTGATCGAGTCCGACCCGGATCGCCTGCGGAAGCTTCGGTGTGTCGAGGTGCTGGAGCGGGTCGGCTCCGTGGAAGCCCGCTCCGTGCTCGGAGAACTGGCAAA
Source organism: Planctomycetia bacterium (assembly GCA_022616395.1). Taxonomy (GTDB): domain Bacteria; phylum Planctomycetota; class Planctomycetia; order Gemmatales; family Gemmataceae; genus Gemmata. Next base: position 5,567 of record JAKEEV010000975.1, read on the forward strand.
GGGAGCCGCGGGAGCCAGGCTCACTCGTGAGGCGGCCGGCGCTCTTCTGCGACTCACCACGCTGGCGAAGCCTGGCAAATAGAATTGCCGATGTGATGAAAAACGAACAGCGATCAGACATCCGGTTGAAGCCCACAAGCCGCGGGCCGCTCGATTTGTGAGGCGGATGCGGTCGCGGAATCTGGTCGTCTGAGTTGGTGCAACTGCCAGTTTCCATGACTGCCCGCGTGAGGCAACCGGACTGCGGACTCAACGCGGAGGCGGTCACGAGAGAAGCAGTTCCAGATCCTCGCGTTTCAGGTCGGCGATCAGGTTGCTGTTCTCGCCGAGTATTGCGTCGGCCAGTTCCCGCTTGCTCTGCTGCAAGGCCAACACCTTCTCCTCGACCGTATCGCGGGCAATCAACCGGTAGGCGAACACCGGTTTGGTTTGACCGATCCGGTGGCTGCGGTCGATTGCCTGCGCCTCCACCGCGGGGTTCCACCACGGGTCGAGTAGGAACACGTACTCGGCTGCCGTCAGGTTCAGTCCCACTCCACCGGCCTTCAGGCTGATGAGGAACAAGCGGCAGTTCGGGTCAGTCTGGAACCGCTCGACGCGGGCAGCCCGGTCGCGTGTCCGGCCATCGAGATACTCGTACTTCACTTTCTCGGCGTCGAGCCGCGAGCGGACGATCCCAAGCAAGCTTGTGAACTGCGAGAAAACCAGCGCCTTGTGGCCGCTCTCGGCGAGTTCAGCGAGCTGCGGAAGCAGAACGTCCAGTTTCGCGCTCGATTCGGCAGCGCGCTTCTTGTCCAGTAGCCCAGGATGGCTGGCTGCCTGTCGTAATCGCAACAGGGCTTCCAACACTTGAATCTTCGAGCGTCCCAATCCGACCGTATCGACGCGGGACAACAGCGATTGGCGATAGTGCTCGCGCAACTCGTTGTAGAGTTGTCGCTGGTCCGGTTCGAGGTCGCAGTACACCGTCTGCTCGGTCTTGGTCGGCAGATCCTTGGCCACCTGGTCCTTGGTTCGGCGAAGGATGAACGGGCGCAGGGCTTTGGCCAGAATCTCGCGGGTCTCGGCGTCCGGGTTGCGGATCGACCCCGCGCCACCCGTGAGCATGGAGCGGCCCAGCATTCCGGGGTTCAGGAAGTCGAACAACGTGCCCAGTTCGCCGAGGTGATTCTCGACTGGCGTGCCGCTCAGGGCCAGCCGGTGATCGGCGTTGATCAGTCGCACCGCCTTGGCCGTTTCGGTCTCGGCGTTCTTGGCCGCCTGCGATTCGTCCAGCACGCAGGTGTCGAACCGGAACGCGGCAAACACCGCGGCGTCGTTCCGAAGCGTGCCGTAGGTGGTCAACACGAGGTCGTGATCCTTGAACCCGGCACCGGTCTTGTCGCGCCCAACGCCGGTGTGGTCGAGAATCTTCAGCCCCGGTGCGAATCGGGCCGCTTCCTGCTTCCAGTTGAAGGTGAGTGACCGAGGCACGACGACCAGCGCCGGGCCGGTTCGCTTACCGGCGAGCAGGGCGAGCACCTGGACGGTCTTGCCCAGTCCCATCTCGTCGGCCAGACACCCGCCGAAGCCGAAGGCGCGCAGAAACTGGAGCCAGCCAAGCCCCTCACGCTGGTAGCCCCGCAGTTCGCCATGAAACCCCTTTGGCGCATCGACTGGGGCGATCCCCTCGAACCGCTTGAGCCGGTCGCGTGCGCGGGTGAACTGCTCGTCGAAGGTCACCTCCGGGCGCGACGCCAGTAGCGCGTCGAGTACGCCGACCTGAGACTGGGCGAACCGGACCTTGTCGCCCTCGACGCTTCCCATGCGAGCGAGCAGGCCATACTTCCTCAACCACTCCTCCGGCACCATCCCGAAACTGCCATCGTCGAGTGCGACGGTAGATTCGCCACGGCTGAGCGCTGCGAGTAGTCGCGGGAATGGAACGGACTGACCCCCGAAGTCGGCGCTGGCGTTGAGGTCGAACCAGTCCCGGTTGGAGCGGACGGCCAGTTTGAACGCGCCAGCCTGGCGATAGAGCTTCCCCTCGGCCTCCACCTGCCAGCCGGCGGCGACCAGTTCGCGAACCACCTTCGGCAGCGCGGCCGGCTTGAGTTGCAGTACCTGCCCGCCCGACCAACCCGACCGCACACCCAGTTGACTCAGTCGCTGCGCGGCGGCGGCTTCCACGTCCGGGTCGCGTGCGACGAATCGCTTGTCCTCGGGTCGGAAGACCCCACGCCCCGGCGTGCCCGCGGGTATGATCTGCCCGGCGTAATCGAACGACAACTCGGCGTGAAGGATCGGCTCGCCGTAAGACTGCCTGGCCGGTTTCACCACCAACCGCGGGCGAGGAGGCACCGCTTCCTCGCTGTAGCGCAGTTCTTCGGGCAGGTCCAACTTCGGCAGGGTGGGCATCTGGAGCAACTGACCGAGGAACTCGTCGGACCGGTTGACGGGCACCGCGATTGTCCCGACCTGGCGCAGAATCGGCACCCACGGGAACGCCCCGGCATCGTCGAGTCGGGTGAACCGACCTTCCCAGAACACCAACCCCGGAACGATCAGCGCTGGCTCGGTCAGCGACATCGTCCGGTCGCCGCGTCGCAAACTGCCCGCAAGAACCCACTTCTTCCCGGCACTGTCGCGGGTGACGCTGACGCTCAGTTGCCACGGTGGGTCGAGATCGGGAACGAGTTCTTCCAGCGCGACGGGTGGCCTGGAGTCACGTCGAAGCCGGACCCGGCCAGACGCGATGAGCAAGGGAAGGACGGTTTCGAGGATCGGCCCGGCGATGCGGTAGCGGGGCACGCCGTAGTCGTAATAACTGGAGTAGCTGTTGTAATACCCGTAGCTGTTACCGCGCTCGGCGCCAACGAGAAGCGCGAGGAGTTGCCGATCGAGTGGGTCACTCAGCGCTTCGATCTGGCTTTGTGGAAGGGATTGCGCCTTCGGTTTACCCCACTCGTTGTTCTTCTTGCGTTCCTGGAAGTTCACTTCGAGTACGAGTTTCTTCGCTTGCTCGCTGGCCGGAACATCGACGACGAAGAGCAACTGCCGCTCGGCTGAGCGCCGGTGGGGGAAGGTGGGGCCAGCCGGCGCGATCTCCCGACTGAGCGCGGCGAGTTGGTTCTTCCAGTCGTTGACTCGCTGAGCGGCGCGGGCCGGCGGACGGCTTGGGGGCGCGTAAGGAGCGCGGTCGTACTCATCATACTCGTCGTACTCGTCATCCAGGTCGTCGTACTCATCCACGACAAGTCGGAGCGATCCGGTGGCACGGTTGGCGAATCCGCGGTTCTCGGCGGCCAGGATGGTTGCCCAGATGTGTTTGCACACCACACCGTTGTCAGCGACATAGGGACAGGTACAGCAGGCGTACACCACCCGTCCTTCGAGGTTGAGATCCACCTCGTAGGTGTTGGTTCCCTCAACGGTCGCCGCGACGTTGCGAGTGTTCACCGATTCGACAGTGACAGCCCCAGAGCGGAAATACTCCTGCCCGCGGTCGCGAATTGTGCTGGGTACTTGCGACGAGAGAGCGGTTGTGAGTCCCATGCGGACATTGTAGCGGTCTCCGCAATCTGCGGCACTCATACCGGAATCGCGTTGCAGGGTTACCATGTTTGGTTTTGGGATTGGTTGCGTGAGAAAACCCCTCACCCGCCGGTACGACTGACGCGACGCGTCAGTCTACGGCGACCTCTCCCCCGCACGGCGCAAGAGAGGTGGGCGCTTTTGCAGTTCCGATTAGCTCTGCGTAGTGTGCAACCCCCACCTCTCTCCCGCCGTGCGGGGGAGAGGTCGCCGCCGCGAAGCGCTTCGCTCCGCGAAAAGCGGCGGGTGAGGGGGTCTTCAACACACAGTAACCCTTCAACACGATCCGGTCTCACTCCGATCTGACGATGAATACCCCTTCCGACCGGGATTGGTATGGCTGGAGGGTGTGCAGTTGATGCCCCGGACAACGCGCCAGAACCGCACCAGCATGACCGGAACAACTCTGAGGTGCCCCGGCCGGATTCCCCGAACCAATCCTCCCACCCGACTGTCGACTTCGGTAATCTGATGCGCGTTCCGGATGTGACGAGGAGGGCAACACAATGGCGAACGGGGCACTACCGGCGGAGTTTGAATCGCTTCCGCACTCAGCTCGCGTTCGGCGAGCAGTGGAATTGGGCCGTCAGGCGCGGACGGACTCCGAAACTAGCCGGTTGCTCCGCGAATGGCGCACGGGAGGCTTCACGCAACGACTGCTGGCCGCGTTCGCCTGCCACGGCAGTCGCGACTCCGCAGCGCTTGCCGAACTCGCCGCCGACCCCTCACGCACGGTTGCTCGCGTCGCGCTCTCGGTGTTGTGCGACGTTGGCGACGATGACACTCTCCTCGCCGTGCTGCGCACTCTTCCCTCTCGACGGGCGGCAAAGGTGTTGTTCTGGCTTCGTCGCGCGCGGTCGAAAGTGACTGATCGCTTCGTCACTGAACGCGCCGATGAAGGCGACATGACCGCTTGGCCGCTCGTGCCGCTCGGTTCCGCCGCTGTTCTCGACCGATACTTCGCGCTTGCGGCCGAATGCGGAGGGTCTATCTTCTGGCGCCGGCTCGCGGTTCTTCACCCGGCTCGCGCCGTGACCGAGATCGTTGCGCGACTTGCCGCGGCCACGAACCCGGACGGCCTTCTCTTCGCCAACGCCCGCACTGTCATCGCGATTCTGTCCGAACGCGCGCCGGAATCCGCGCTCGCGGTCGTGGTCGCGCTGCGCCAGCATCAACCGCTTGCCGCAATTCCCCTGCAAGCCCTCGCCGTCCAGCGGCCCGCTGCTGTCGCGGACCTCGTGCTTGGTTCAAATGAGCCAGCGGCTGTGCGTTTCGAGCGAGTCGCGCAGCGGCTTGATGTGACGCGTATCGTCGCGCTCTA
>JAKEEV010000976.1 GCA_022616395.1 Planctomycetia bacterium
CGCGGGGAAGATCGAGAAGCTCGGTGCGTTCGAGAAACTGGCGGTGTTCATCGGAGTCGGTGAGAAAGACGCTCTGAACCTGCCAGATGCTCGCAGGCTGAACAAGACGCTCGATGGCAAGGCGAAGAAGCTCGTGTACAAGGAATACCCCACCGTCGAACACCTGGTGATCGTGCGCGAAGCGTTGCCGGATGTATTCGAGATGTTCGATGGGGTGGGCAGAGAGTAACAACTCGTGGCGAACCGCGCGCCTCTGCGGTAGTCTGTTCGGTTGACCCACGGGAGAATCACATGCGCGCTCTTCCAGCTTTCGCGCTTATCGGGCTTCTCGCGTTCAGCGGCTCCGCGGTCGCCGACGAGAAGGATCGGAAAGCCACTCTCAAGCAGCTTGAAGGCACGTATCTCATCATTGGCTTTGACGGCAAGGGTCTGAAGTTAACCGAGGACGATTTCAAGCCTCTCCCCGATGTGGAGCGGAAGATCGTCATCAAGGGTGACCAGATCATTGCCAACCTCAAGGGGAAGGAGGACGTGGCCACAATCAAACTCGACCCTTCCCAGAAGCCACCACACTTTACCGTCATCGACAAAAACAACACGAAGGACTACGGCATCTATAAGTTCGAGAACGGACTCCTGCTCATCTGCTCGACCGAGGGGGGACTTGAGGAGGACCGGCCGAAGGAATTCAAAGGCAGCGACAAGGCGGTTCTGATCACCCTCAAGAAAGTGGTTCCGAAGGGAACCGCGAGTCGAAGCGAGTCGAAGTAGTCGAGCGAGTTGGCTTGTCGGTTCTGGATTCACCCGACGGTTCCCGACTTCCTCCGCGGAACATACACTGTTTGGATACTTTCCTGACTCAAGAACACTGGTGTTGTCATGAAACGGTTCGCGGTCGCCTTTGTGCTTGTGGTGTTTTCGTTCTCCGGCAGCCTTACGGCCGATGAGAAGGGGCTCAAGGAGTTGGAGGGCACCTACAAGCTTCTCCACGCCGAGAAGGGCGGGAAAGTCGCTCCGAAAGTGCTCACCGATGTGGCCGTGGTCACAATCAAGGGAGACGAGTTTGTCATCATTCACGGGCCGGATGACAAGAAGGTCGGGAAGATCAAGGTGAACTCCGAAAGCAAGCCCGCGACCTTCGACCTCATGCCCAGCGATGGCGAGGGGAAGGGGAAGACGTATCCGGGAATCTACAAGATCGAGAAGGGCGAAGTGACCGTGATGTTCAACGAGAAGGGCGAACGCCCCAAGGAGTTCAAACCGGACGAGGACTCCACCATCCTTGTGTTGAAGAAGGTCGAGAAGAAGTAACCAGCCAGATAGTAGTCCTCACGCTCCGCGTGAGGTGCTTTTTCCTCACGCGGAGCGTGAGGACTACATTCCCCGATCCGCGCAGTTGGCCTTTCCCAATTGCCCATTTGCGCAGTACGTTTAGCTGAACTAGGCTTTCGTAAGCGGCCGGGATCAACCCAGCCGTTTTCTTCGCGTCTCTTCGTAGGACGGGCTGTCCAGCCCGTCTCTTCAAGAAGACGGCCCTTCTGGGCCGTCCTACGTTTTTCGTAATCAGCGGGACTGGAGCGACATGGAAGAGTTTTTCGTACAGGTCTGGCAGATCATTATCACACTCGCGGACCCGCGGAACCTGAGCAATCCCGAAGCGTTCAAGGCCGCGCTCAATCAGCCGGGCGTGTTCTGGGCGGCACTGGTCGCGGTCACGCTGATTGTGTTCGCCGAAACCGGTCTGCTCATCGGTTTTCTGCTCCCTGGCGATTCGCTGCTGGTCGTGCTGGGCATCGTGGCTCATCTGAGCGGCTGGAACCTCTGGCCGTTCATCATCTGCCTCTGCGCGGCCGCGATTATCGGAGACACGGTCGGTTACTGGATTGGGAAGAAGGCGGGGCCAGCGATCTTCAACCGACCATCGAGCCGCTTCTTCAAGCAAGAGTATCTTCAGCGCGCCAAAGACTTCTACGAGAAGCACGGCGGAAAGACGATCATCATCGCGCGGTTCATCCCCATCATCCGCACGTTTGTGCCGGTCGTGGCTGGGGCCGCGAAGATGGAATACCGCACGTTCCTCTTCTACAACGTGTTCGGCGGCATCGGCTGGATCGTGAGTATGCTCTTGTTCGGTTACTACCTGATCCCGATTGCCGACCCGCTGTGTCAGCAAGTATTCGGCCCGCAGTTCACCTGGGCCAAGCACATCGACAAGGTGGTTGTGGTTGTCGTCTTCCTGTCGATCCTGCCGATGATCTGGAAGGGCGGGAAGCACTGGCTGGCGAAGCGGAAGGCCGCGAAGCAAGCGTCAGGTCCAGTTCCTTCGACCGCGGTGAAGGAAGCCAAACCGCACGCGAGCGAGTTGCCCCTGCCTGCTGCGCCCGTGTTCACGCTTCCGCCCTGTGCTACGTCAGACGGCCCCTCCGGGGCGAAGAGTTGAGGGTATTGTCTCCGCTCCGCTTGGGGCTGAATCCCCGTGAACCCGACAAACTTCAACTCTTCACCACCTCGCTGACATCGATCACATACACCTGGCGCTGAGCGTCGTGGCAGCCGTCGATGCACACTTGCGTGCCCTCGCGGTTCCAGCGCGGGTGCAGATCGCAGCGCACCGGGCCGGTGTACTGCTTCGACGAATGGAACTTGTTCAGATCGTAGCGCCGGCCGTTGGAAACTTTAAAGAGCATCAGCCACTGCATCCGCTTCTTGTCCGGGTAGGTGTCATTCAGAATCCATTTGCGGTCCGGTGAGTACGAGCAGTGCCCGTCTTGCGTGAGTACGGTCTCGCCGATCATCTTCGTTTCGCCGGTCAGCACATCAGCCGTGTAGAAGTGGTTCCCATCTTTCTTGGTGCGTGCCCAGGCGAGGATGGTGGAATCATCCTTCCAGTCGAAGTGAGACACCATGCCGTCATCGAAGCAGATGCGCAAGTCCGAGCCGTCGGGCTTGGCGGTGAGCATTCGAGTTGTCCACGACTTCGCATCGGGAGCCTTCCAGCGGTGCAAAAAGACGAATCGCGTGCCGCCTGGATTGAACAACAGGTGATTGACCCAGTGGTGAGCGCCTTTGAAGCGATCATCCGGCTTGAACGCGGCCAGTTGCTTCAGGTTAATTACCAGTTCGTTCTTGCCGCTTGCCATGTCCATCCACCACACGCCGAGTTTCTCCGGTGCGGCTTCGTCCGCAAAGCGCTCCGGATAGCTCGCGTAACCGTAGCCGGGTCGCAGACGGTGCAGTCGCGCGAAGTCGAGCGACACTGCTTGCTTGCCATCGGTGGAGAGCGCGTAGATCGGCCGCGGAAGCGTGCGGCTCTTGCCAGTATGAACGTCGAGGATCGTCGCGGAGGGTTCCTTGTCGGTAATCGAGTTAAACATCATCTCGCGATCTGGAGCGGAACCAAGCCACTGAAGCATCGTCCCCTGTTGCCAGCACCACGCGGTCGTTTTGCCAAGCGGAATGAACTTGTCTTCCTTCAGATCGATCATCCCGACCGTTAACTCCTCGTCCGGCTTCGGCTGGCGATCCACGAAGTCGATTTCGTTCGCCAGCAGGTATCGTCCGCTCTTGTCCCAGGGCGACTTGTCGTAGTAACCGAAGAAGTGATGCAGCTTCTTCGCTCCGGGCCTGGTCACTGCCTTCGCGGGGAGAACGATCGGGTTCTCCGCCTTCGGCTGCGCGCGGATGAATGGCGCAGCGAGCGCGGTTGCAGCGGTTGTGCGAAGGAAATCGCGACGGGAGAGTGATTGCATGGGAACCTCGGATTGCATCTTGTCGAACCGCCGGCATAAGCCGACTGGGTGAACCGCTGTCCTTGTGGCGCGGTTCGCAACACAATGGCTGATTTCGCACTAGGATGGTCAGTAACGGTGGTCGCCGTCAACTCTCTCTCGGAGATTCGCATGAGCCGCCTTTCGTGTCTACTTCTTGTCGCGGGGTTCTTCGGTTTTGGTCTTGTTCGCGCTGATGAGAAACCCGTTGTGGTGAAGCTTGCCAAGCTCTCCGCGACCGCTCCGGCCGACTGGAAGAACGAGAAGCCCGCGAACCGGCTTCGCACTTACCAGTTCAAGCTCCCCGGCGCGAAGGATCACCCGGCAGCCGAACTGGCGATCTACAACGAGAGCCGACCGGGGACCGAGAAGACTTTCCCCGGCTGGAAGGCGACGTTCATTCCGCCCGAAGGCAAGACCATCGACGAGATCAGCAAGACGTACAAGTGGGAAGTGCCCGGCGCAACGGTCAACGTTCTCGACATCACCGGAACGTGGAAGTACAAGGAACGCCCACTGGACAAGAAGGAAAAGCTGCTCGATGACTGGCGCGTGATCTGGGTGATTATTGAAGAGAAAGACGCGAAGGGCGAGTTGATCGAGGCTCACCACTTCCGCCTCAGCGGGCCTTCGGTCACGGTGGACGCACACGCGAAGGCATTCGAGAAGTGGGTCAAGTCTTTGAAGTAGATTTCAGATTGCCGATTGCCGATTGAGAAAACCGACGCATTCTGTTCAATCTGAAATCTGAAATCTGAAATCTGAAATCTGAAATCACGCTGTTCCAAACTGCCTGTCCCCCGCGTCGCCCAGTCCGGGGACGATGTAACCGATTTCATTGAGGTGCGAGTCGAGAGCGGCAAGGAAGATCGGCACTTCTGGATGCGCGGACTGCAGCGCAGAGACTCCTTCGGGAGCAGCGATTAACCCAACGAAGATAATGCGCGGAGTGCTGGCCTTCTTCAGGATGTCAATGGCGGCGATTGCGCTTCCTCCGGTCGCGAGCATCGGGTCGAGCACGATGCCGACATCCATCTCCGGCTTCGGAGGCAGTTTGTTGTAGTAGGTCACCGGCTTGAGAGTCGCGTGATCGCGATAGAGGCCCAGGTGCCACACCACGGCTTCCGGCAGAGCTTCGAGCATCGCTTCGGCCATGCCCAACCCCGCTCGCAACACCGGCACTAACCCCACGCGATCCGCGAGTTGCCGACACGTCGTTTCCATCAGCGGCGTGCTAATTGTGACCGGCTCAAGGCGCAGATCGCGTGTCGCCTCGAAGAACAGTCCGCGTGAAATGGTCGAGACGAGTTCGCGAAACTCTGGAGGCTTCGTGTCGAGGGCGCGCAGCCGAGCCAGCTTGTGGTGAATCAACGGATGCGTGGAAACGTGAACTGGTGCGGGCATCTTCCACCATTGCGGAATGTGGATTTCGGAATGCGGAATGGAAGACACTGGCAATGTATCAACGGTTTAGGGTTGTGTCGTCAGCCGAGTTGCTTTGCATCAAACGCACCGGGTATCAGTTCGCGCACTGTGTACTTCACCACATCGCCCTTGAGATTCGCAAGCAACACCTCGGCATCGGGAGCAAACTCCCAGAGTAGTTGCCGACACGCCCCGCATGGCGGGGTCGGCGTGTCGGTATCGGTCACCACCGCGACTCGCTTGAAGCAGCGGTAGCCATCGCAAACGCCGCGAAAGATCGCGGAGCGCTCGGCGCAGATCGTAAGCCCGTAGCTTGCGCTCTCGACATTGCAACCGGGAATCAGCGTCCCATCGGGCGCTTCGAGCGCGGCTCCGACCTGGAAATGCGAAAAAGGAGCGAACGCCTTCTGGCGTGCGGCGGTCGCGGTAGCAATCAGCGGGTTGGGTGTCACGTGTTTCAACCATCTTCGGGAAGTGTCATCCATCTTCGACACATTAGCCAACTCGCTGACATCCGCCAACGGAGGCGAAGAGGGAATCGCTGTTCAAATCGTTTTCGCGAATTGCTTC
>JAKEEV010000128.1 GCA_022616395.1 Planctomycetia bacterium
AGCGTAATCTGCTTCAGATTACTTTGACACGAAACTCGGGAGGCAGATCGGCGGGTATCTTGAATGGCTGGTAACAACAGGGAGAGCAGAATCCCCAAAATGGCAAGAACTACCAATACCTCAACAAGACCAACCGCGCGGCGTGTTTCGGTGAACATGATACGGTCTCAGCGTGACTCGATGACAACCCGAAGCGAGAGTTGGTATTCGCGACCACCCACTCTGGCCGTGAGTGGAATAACCGATTCCCGCACAGCAATTTTTGGGTCGCCTTCCACCACAACCCGCAGCAAGCCGGGGTTGTTGGGAGAATCTTCCACGCTCACAGACAATCCCGGAGGCACCGCGTCGATTTGAAGCCTCAAACCATCGGTTCCGGTCGCTCGGCATAGCACAACTCCGGAGTATACTGGTCCACTGGATGACATTCGGGGCAGGTACAACACAGGCGGGAGTAATTCGACTGGCACCATCACACGGGCAGACACGGGAACTGCCAGGATTGGTTCGACCTGACCATCAACGTAAACCTGGACTTGCGCATTGACGGATTCGCCTGCTCTCAACGCACCAAGTTCGACCTTCACCTGGCCGAATCGTCGCGAACCGGGTGTTGCCTCAGCGGGTACGACCGGTGAACCGGGCGATTCCGGCACGAACGTGATTTTCACCCGTTCCGGGTCGGTGGATGTGACCAGCTTTACCGCGGGTGCTTCTCGGTCGTCGGTGGTGAATAGGCCAATTGTGGTGAGTGGCGGCGAATTGTCTTGCGCGATGTCGCCCAGCGAGATTGCAGCCGGGTCCGCGAAATAGCGAGCGGACGGGGTAAACGTCAGCCGCACTTCAACAGTTGGCGTTTCGGGAGCGTCAGTCGCGAACCGGATCAGGTGCCCGGTCTTGACACCATGCACCCCGCTCACCAGAAGTGGGAACACGATCTCGACGCGCCCGCCAGGTGGGATGGTGACTGTCGCGGATGACTTGAGTTCTTCGCGATTCGGCAGAAGCCTCGCACCCAGGCAACCACAACTGGTCGTGATGTCGCGGATGGTGAGGGGTTGACCGCCAGTGTTTGTGATGGGCAACACCCCTTCAACCGTGCGGTGAATCTCAACCGTGCCGAGGTCGATTTCGCGCGGGCAATCGATAACTGGCTGCGAAGGGTCTGGTTTCGCTGATTGCTTCTGACCGGATTGCCACCACACGGCACCAGTCGCGACAGCAGCGGCAAGGAACAACAATCCGGCGACCCAGATGCGGCGAGACATGGTGGGCAACCCTTGGTGCGACGGTGAAGAGACTACACCACGGCCTTGCGGCGACGATACCAGAGCACCGCGCCAACCACCGCCAGGGCCAGCGACGACGCCAGCACGATCCGCGACCACGAGAACTGCTTCGGCTCGTCCGCGAAGAGCGGAGTTGGGGCTGTTGACGGCTCACTTCGGTCGATGGATGGTGGAGTGATAACACGGCCGACTACCTTGTCTGGAGTTCCGCTGTTGCCGACTTGGTACACCTTCCCTTCAACCTGATCCACGACTTGAGAGCCACTCGGCAACTTCGTGCTAAACAGGCTCTCTGGGAGAGGCTTGTTGACCTGGACGTTGCTGACAACGAGCACCGCCTTCGTCAGCTTGGGGAGAATTCGTTCAGCTCGAGCCGGGCAGAAAATCCCCGGCGCGAGTTCACAATACTCCAAGATCTTGGTCTCAATGCGCGTCCCGTTCGGACCGATGTTGAGAATACGACGGAACGCATAATTCGCCTTCACATCAAGCCACACCTGAAACTGATTCCCTGCGTCATCGAGTGTGAGATCGAGTCGGACTGTCTCGCTCCCTTCGAGTGTTTCGCGACGAGCTTCGACCTTGCGTGCCATTGCCACCGCACTGGCCAACGAAACGCTCGTTTCGTACTTCGGAGGCACAGGCCGAGGTAAGTAGAATATGTAACCGTTTGAAAGATCGAGGTGGGTTCCCGGATCGCCATCGGAAACAGCCGCGGTGGTTTTTTTATTCCCCAAACCAACATCGACCCCGGGCAGTCGGAACGTTTTCTTCGCGCGAAGATCGCGAATCAGAGTTCGTGGAGCGAGGGGCCCTTCTCGCTCCACGATCCTCATTCGGTCGCCGCTGTAGAAGTAATCGCCTTTTTGAACTGGCAGTTGATCACCTGGTTTGTAGGAGGTCGAACTCGGGACTGTTGCATCGGGAAGCACTTCTGCCGACAGTTCGAGCTTTGCCGACAAGGTGCGAATCTCCGCCAGCCCAGCGCTATGCGCGGCGACCGCCTTCTCCGCCAAGTCCGCCGAATCGTCCGTGCGAGCTGGTGGAGATGGCAGAAGAGACGCGGCACCCGCGACCACCAGAACAGTCAAGATGTGTCTCATCAGTCACACCTCGATTTGTTGTCACTCAGACTGGTTTGCCACCAGACGGCACCGGTCGCTGCGGCAATTGTGAGTAACAACACACTCGCAAACCAGGCGCGGCGAGACATGGCGGGCAATCCGAGTGGGATGGTGACGAGACTAGGCAACCGACTTGCGGCGACGATACCAGAGCACCGCGCCAGCCACCGCCAGCGCAATCGACGACGCGAGCACAATCCGCGACCACGAAAACTGCTTTGGTTCGTCTGCAAGGAGGGGGGTCGGCATCGTACCAGCTTCAGGATCCGAAGAATTGACCGGAGACGATTCGATGATCCGGCCCACAACCTTCTCGGGACGACCGCTCTGACCGACTTCGTAGAGCTTCCCTTCCGCATGATTAACGACATGCGTGCCGCTTGGTAATTTTGTGTCGAATAGACTCTCAGGAATCGGTTCGTTGACCCGAATGTCTGAGACGGTGAGAGTCCCCCGAGCAACCTTCGGAATGATCTTCTCCGCACGACACGGGCAAAAAATCCCTGGCTTGGGTTCCGCGTACTCCAGAATCCGAATCTCAAGACGCGGCCCATCTGGACCCAGCTTCACAATCCGTCGGAACAGGTAGTTCGCGTTGACATCAAGCCAGATCTGAAAACCATTCCCTTCGCCGTCTGACGAGACATCGATCCGAACAGTCTCCACGCCATCGAGAACCTCTCGCCGGGCAGTCGCCTTTCGAGCTTTCGCGACGAGTTGCGCCAACGAGACTCCTGTCTGGAAATCGGGGGGAATTGGGCGCGGGAGGGTGAACAAGTAACCTTCGGAAATATCCAGGTGACTGAACACGTCAAGCCCCGTCGTGACGGGTGGACTTTTCCCCTTCAGACCTCCAGACATTCCCACTTGCGGTCGCACCTGACCTGTTTTCGCTCCGAAGTCCCGAAAGACCGTGCGCTGACCCAAGGGGCTTTCCAATTCGACGACGCGAACACGGCTTCCAGATTGAGCGTATTCCCCGCGTTGGAGCGGCAAGACACGACTGCCATCCTTTGGCCGGGCCGCAGCAGGAACAATTGAATCCTCGACTAACTCAGATTCCAGCGACACCTTCGCAGACAGCGAAGAAATCGCGGCCAGAGATGCAGAATGTCGCTGAACGGCTTGGTCGAGCAACGAAGGGTCATCTGCTGCCCCGAGGGACAGACACACCGATCCCGCCAACGATGAGATGATGATGCGCAGAAGCATGATTGTGACGCGAGGGGTCAAGAAATTAGTCAACCTACGGCGCACACGTCCCGGCAAAGTATTGAGGACAAGCAACGAAAGTTGGTTCGCCCCGGAAGCACGAGATTGCGGGAACGGCGCAGGTTCCGAGGTGGTACCAACCTGGACAGGGAACTTGAAGTGGGCCGCCTTTTGCCGTCGTATCTGTGCAAATCGCGCCTGTTTTGGGTTGACAACTGAAGAGAAGCGGGC
>JAKEEV010000977.1 GCA_022616395.1 Planctomycetia bacterium
GAAGCACGATGAAACGGTCGTCGAGCCGCTCGACGTGGCCGTCAGCAACGCTCTGCGAGCCATCGACCAGCTCGCGGTGCTGTTTGTGCAAATCCGTCAGGAGTGCGAGTTCCCTGGTTCCTGATGCTTGTTGTGACCGCCCACCCAAACGAGCTTTTCTGGAAGATCACCAATGACTGACAATCTCTTTGACCGCCAGCGCGTGGCTTTGGAGCGACTGACCGACGCCATTCGCGAGCGCGGAACTGCCGAGGCCGAGTTGACCGCGACCTTCAACGCGGCCGCCGAGAAAGCGGAACGCGAAGTCGCCCGCGCGCGCAAAGCCAACGCTGCTGCCCGCGAGCAAGAGTTCGCAGCACTCGAAAGCGAACACAAAGCCGCGACGGGACTCATCGCCCGCACCGCCGATTCCGAACGATACTCCACCGAGCGCGCACGAGACGGCCAGCGAAAGCAAACCACCGAACGCTACAACGCGGCCGCTCAGCGCGGACAGACCGAGTTCAAGGACCGTAACTGGAGTTTGGATTCCGTGCTGGAAGCCGGCGAGAAGACCGCGAAGGAACAGCTCGAAACACTTCAGCGGAAATCCGCGGCCGGCTGCGAACAAGCGGAATCGCTCCGGACCGAAACCGTTCCTCTGCTCAAGCGCGGGCGCGTTCAGCGCGCGGAAGTGGAATTCACTGGCGAACTTCCTCCACCAACAGACGACGACCCGATCAACCGCATGAACAAGTGGCTCGCCGCGGCCGAAGACGGCATCGCGAAACTTCGTGCCCTGCAATCCCCCTGGTGGGGTAAGCCAGTTGGCCTCTTGCTGTTCTTCATCCTGTTCGCGGGCGTCGGCTCGTCCGCGTTCACGATGAATCTCAGCATCCAAGACGCAGCCACCATCACCGGCGTCACGGGATTGGTTCTCGGATTGAGTGTGTGGCTGCTTGTGCGGTGGATCGGCCGACGCAGCACGCTTCGTCAGGGAAAAGTGATCGCTCAACACCTCGCGGAAGCCGTGAGGTCGTGCCAGTTGCTCAACGAATATGCCACCGCGGAGTTCGTAGCAACAATCACCAAACTCCGCGAACGGCACTACCGCAAGCGCAAGGAAGCCGAAGACTATTACCTGCCGCTGTTCGAGACACAGAAGCAGCAATTTGAAGCGGAACTCGTCCGGATTGATGCCGATTGCGTCGATGCGGTCGAGGCCATTCGCCGGAAACGCGAAACCGATCTCGCCGCCGAGGAGAGCCGCTACACCGCCAAGCACGCGGAGATCGACTGGCGACTCAGCGCGGAGTTGAACGCCGCGGAAACAGCATTCGCCGAGAAGATGGCCGCTGCGACCGCCACACGCGGGGAAGCCTGGAATCGCATGGCCGATGCGTGGACGGCTTCGACGAACGCGACCACGGAAACTTTCACTCAACTGCGTGCCGAAGGAGAATCGGCGTTTCCCGCATGGAAAGAACTCACTCCCCAGCGACCGCTTCCCGAGCGCGTGCCACCCGGCATTCGCTTCGGCGAACTGGAAGTGGAACTCAACACCATCACCGATGCGCTTGCACGCGACGACCGACTCACTCCCCCGGATGCGCTCACCGGTGCCGTGCCAACGTACCTCCCCTTCCCCGACCGGTGTTCCGTTCTGCTCCGCTGTCGCGACGACGGCCGCAATGCGGGCGTGAGCGCGCTTCAAGCCATGATGCTCCGCTTCCTGACTGGATTGCCACCGGGGAAAGTGAGGTTCACCATCATCGACCCGGTTGGGTTGGGCGAAAACTTCGCCGCGTTCATGCATCTCGCCGACCACGACGAGAAACTGGTCACGGCGCAAATCTGGACCGAACCGCGCGACATCGAACACCGACTTACCGACCTCACCGACCACACCGCCAGCGTGATTCAGAAGTACCTTCGCAATCAGTACAAGTCGATTGAGGAGTACAACAAGGCCGCGGGCGAAGTGGCGGAGCCGTATCGCGTGCTGGTGATCGCGAACTTCCCCACGAACTTCACGCCCGAAGCCGCGAAGCGACTCCTCAGCATCGCCAGCAGCGGGCCATCGTGCGGAGTTTGCACATTGGTCACCGTCGATACGCGCATCACGATGCCGCGTGACTTCAATCTCTCTGATCTCGAAGCGGTCAGCTACGCGCTGGCCTGGAAAGACGGAAAGTTCGTGCCGAAAGATCCGGTGCTGGCGGCATATCCGCCCACGATGGACACTCCACCAGATCCAGCAACTATCGCGACGCTCGTGCAACGCATCGGCAAAGCCAGCCGCGAGACGGTGCGTGTGGAAGTGCCCTTCGACTACATCGCTCCGAAACCCGACGAGATTTGGACTGCCAGCGCAGCGAAAGGCTTCGATGTCGCCATCGGTCGAGCCGGAGCAACACGCAAGCAAGTCTTCTCGCTCGGGCGCGGAACATCTCAACATGCGCTGGTCGCGGGCAAAACCGGCTCTGGTAAGTCTACACTTCTGCACGCGCTTATCACCAACCTCGCGCTCACCTACAGCCCGGACGAAGCCGAGCTATACCTGATCGACTTCAAGGAAGGTGTCGAGTTCCAGTGGTATGCCACGTATCGCTTACCTCACGCGCGTGTGGTCGCGATCCAGAGCGAACGCGAGTTCGGGTTAAGCGTGCTTCAGCGGCTCGATGGCGTCCTGCGCGAACGCGGAGAGAAGTTCCGCGAGGCAGGCGTGAACGATCTGGCTGGTTATCGCACTGCGAAACCGAACGAGAAAACTCCTCGCATCCTGCTTATCATCGACGAATTCCAGGCGTTCTTCACGGAAGACGACAAGCTTGCTCAGGAAGCCGCGCTACTTCTGGATCGCCTCGTGAGGCAGGGTCGCGCGTTCGGAATTCACGTGTTGCTCGGTTCGCAGACTCTCGGAGGCGCGTATTCGCTCGCGCGCAGTACCATCGACCAGATGGCCGTTCGCGTTGCGCTTCAGTGTTCCGATGCCGATGCTCAACTCATTCTGAGCAAGGACAACACTGCGGCCCGGCTTCTGTCGCGGCCTGGAGAAGCGATTTACAACGACCAGAACGGCCTCGTCGAAGGGAACGATCCGTTCCAGGTGGTGTGGCTCTCCGAAGACAGGCGCGAACAACTGCTTGAAGGGCTTC
>JAKEEV010000129.1 GCA_022616395.1 Planctomycetia bacterium
TCCGACCCGAACGCGACCACAACGATGGGGTAAGGGTGGAATCTCTCCTCACGGAATGGTGGGCGGCTCTCGATGGAGTGGATGTTGATGACCCGCGACTCTTCGCTCTGTTGCCCGCGCGAGACCAACGAACGAGCAAAGGCTGAGTTGACCAGTTGGTCCGGGCGACGCGGGTTGCAAGTTGGTTGCCAGGTTGTGCGCGAAGATGGTCGAGGAGCTGATACCGGATCGTGTTGAAGGGTTACTGTGTGTTGAAGACCCCTCACCCGCCGCTTTCCGCGAAGCTGTCGCTTCGCGGCGGCGACCTCTCTCCCGCACGGCGGGAGAGAGGTGGGGGTTGTGCGCTTTTCGTATCGCTAAACGGAACTGCAACCGCGCCCACCTCTCCCCGTTGGGTGCTATGTCGAAATCCTGAGTGATCTGGACAATTTCAGAACAAGACCCCTCACCCGCCGCTTATCGCGGAGCGAAGCGCTCCGCGGCGGCGACCTGTCCCCGCCAAAGCGGGGCGAGGTGGGGTCTTGCCCATTGCGTGTCGCTTTGCGAATCTGCAAGCGCCCCACCTCTCCCGCCGTGCGGGGGAGAGGTCGCCGTAGACTGACGCGCTTTGCGAGAGTCGTAACGGCGGGTGAGGGGGCTTTCTCACGTAACCAACTCCAAAACCAAACATGGTAAACCTGCAACGCGATTTGGTATGAGTGATCGTCGACGGAACTTCGGGACAGTCCAGTTCACAGCACACGCCGGGAGATGTTCTCCCGGCGTGTCGCGTTTATGCCGGACGGAGGCCGCAGAGCAGTTTCACCTCGCGGGTGTGGTAATGGATTCTGGCGTTGGGCGCGATTCACCCAGCCGGCGTTAGCCGGCTGGGTGGATTGGGTGTTGTCGAACCGCCGGCGTTAGCCGGCTGGGTCTCACCTCTACAACGCCAAAATCTCTTCCTGCACCCGTCGGTGAACCAGAGATCGACGCCGTGATTGAAATTGGGTAGGCTGTGGTCAACGAACAACTCTCCTTCGTTGAACATCATGGCACACCACTCCCTCCTTTCCCGACCAATCGTCCTCGGGATCGTCGTCATCTCGGTCGCTGTGGTGGGAGGGTACTTGATCTTCAAACCCGACCGGATCGACCCACCTCCGCCATCGAATGAGGAGGATGAACTCGTACTCGACCCGCCGACGCCGGACCCACGGCTTACCTTCCAGACGATCTTCCAAAACGTGAAGCCAGATGTTCGCTATGTTGGCGATACTCGGTGCGCGGATTGCCACGACGACATTTGCAAGTCCTATCACGCCCATCCGATGGGGCGGTCCGCGGCCGAGGTCAAGGGGTCGGCGGTGATCGAGAAGTACGACACCAAAGCGAACAACCCAGGGAAAGTCGGGCCATACGAACTTCGTGTCACGACCGCGGACGGCTTTCATCGCGTATCGGCCAAAGACTCAAGCGGAGCCGCTCTGCCCGAGTACACGATCCCCGCCAATCTCGCGATCGGTTCGGGAACGCGGGGACGCTCCTATCTCTCGATCACGCAGGGGGCCGTATGGCAATCTCCCATCAGTTGGTTCACGACCGAGTCGCGGTGGGATGTCTCGCCGGGATTCGACCTGGGGACCGGCGCTCGCCGGCCGATTACCTCCGAGTGTCTGTTCTGCCATGTGAATCGGGTCGAACCGATCCCCCAAACTCTCAACCGATATCGCGAACCGCTCGTCGGGGTTCAGGCCGCGATCGGCTGCGAACGGTGTCACGGGCCGGGCGAACTTCACGCGACCGAGCGATCGGCAGGTCGAGGGGAGAAGGTTGATACGTCAATCGTCAACCCGAAGCACCTTCCGCCCGCGCTTCAAAGCGCGATCTGTGAGCAATGCCACCTTCAGGGGCAAGAGCGAGTGGCCCGGCGCGGACGGGATGTCTATGAGTTCCGTCCCGGCCTGCCGTTCGAGCAGTTTGTCACGGTGTTTGTCCGGCATCCCGATCTCGCGGACGCACACAAATCGGTGGGGCAGTTCGAGCAACTCGAACAGAGCAAGTGCTTCACCGCCAGCGGCGGCCGGCTCGTTTGTACGAAATGCCACGAGCCACACTCCACTCCTACTCCCGCCGACCGCGAGCGGTTCTACCGCGACCGTTGTAACACTTGCCACGAGACGAAAGGGTGTTCCGCCCCCGCGCCGCAAAGGCAGAGCAAGAACGATAGCTGCATGGCCTGTCACATGCCGCGAGTCGGCAGCTCGAACATCGCCCACGCCAGCATCACGGATCACCGCATCCTCCGGCGACCAGTTCCTCCGCCACCTCCACGCGGGTTACCACCCAGCGCAACTCCGTTGGTGACGTTCCGCAAGACGCAGTACATTCCACCAGACGAAGAACGCGAGCGTGATCTTGGGATCGCCCTGGCCCGACTGGCTTCGCGGATCGGACCAGGATCGGGGAGCACGCGACAACTCGTGGGGGGACTTGCGCGAGATCGCCTCAGTGTCTCGCTTGGCGTGTGGAGGGGCGACCCGGACGCATGGTTGGCGATGAGTTTGGCCCGCGGGGCGTGTGGGGAACCGAATGAACGGCTCAAGGCGGCCGAGGCCGCAATCCGGCTGACTCCGCAATCCGAGCTTGCGCTCGCGGAGTTCGCAGAGGCCGCTCTGGGGGTTGGTCTCCTCGATCGCGCGGAGGAGTCCGCGACCCGCGTGATTGGCATGAACCCGACATCGGTCGATTATCTGCTCACGCGCGCATCGGTGTTCGCCGGGCAGAAGCGCTGGGACAAAGCTGAGGAGGATTGCCGTGCGGCTCTGCGCATCCAGCCACTGCATCCACAGGCGCGGTTGATGCTGGGCATCTGCTTACATCATCGCGGGAATCCAGAAGCGGGACGCAAAGAAGCGCAAACAGCGATTGGGTTGGCGACGCACCCGCGGCAGAAGACAGCCTTCCAGCAGTGGTATCAGCAGGAAACGCGCTGAAGGTTTTCGTAGGACAGGCTCGAAAGGCGATCTCTGTCGAAGGTGCGATGTCGAAATACTTGCTGAGTGATACCGAATTGCATTGAATCGTTATCATACCAGGGTGGGTTGATGGGTTGTTGTGTTGGGTCAGAGGCGGGCGGATTAGCGAGCGCGTTTGAGGCGTCGTTCCCCTCCCCCCGCCACCCCCTGTTTTCTTCTTTCTCGCTTTAGCCCATGTTTCGTGGGGTTGGCTGCGTATTGGATAGGGCCGATGTGGCCTTTATCGCGACCAAACGCTGCATTTTGTGGGGTTTATAAAGGCCACTCCCTGGCCTCGGTGCCTGGCGCTTCCCTCGACTTCCCTGACGCTTGGCCTTGCGCTTGGGTGGGGGTTGCCGGCGCGCAGGAAGGTCGGTCTGGTGTGCCGGTTCCTTCTACCCCTATTGTGCGTGATAATGTACAAAAGTCAACTACCAAATCGGATTTTGCGGAACCCGCCGCAGACGGAAACGAATCAATGCGATTGCGTATGAGTCAGAGTTTACAGAAGCCCCTCACTCGCCGCTTATCGCGGAGCGAAGCGCTCCGCAGCGGCGACCTCTCCCCGCTAAAGCGGGGCGAGGTGAGGGCTTTGCGCTTGTCGTGTAGCTCAACGAATCTGCAAAAGCCCCCACCTCTCCCCGCTTTAGCGGGGCGAGGTCGCCGTAGACTGACGCGCTTCGCGTCAGTCGTAACGGCGGGTGAGGGGTCTTCTGTCTTTCCCACTCCACAGAGCATTGCGACAGAGCATGTCAAAGGCAGACGGCCTGGATAGCCCGTCCTACGCAACGAGGCATTCAGGGATCTGGTTGTGAACACGCCTCGGCTGCCTTGCGCCACATCCGGGCGAGTTCGGGCTTGCCCATGCTGTTGCACAGATCGGCGAGTTGGAGGCGGACGGTAGCGTCCCAGGGCTTTTGCATTGCCTCTTTCGTGAGTTCGGTGATCCGATCCAGGTTCTTCCGCAACTCCTCGACCCGAGCGAAGGTTCGCGCCGCATCATCTTTTCGCCCGGCTGCCGCGAAAGCCTGCGCGAGCAAGTAGTGAGCCTGATGATCGGTCGGTCCCACTTCGACGGCGCGTTCAAAGCACTTCAGCGCATCCGCCGAGAGCGTTTGATCCTGGTACACCTGCCCTCGAAGGCGATAGAGCGCAACCGTCTGATGCTTCGCAAGCGCGCTATCCAACAGGTTCGCGGCCTCCGGCTGACGATTCAAGCCACGCAAGCACTCGGCCCGAACCGCGATCCGGCCGGGTTCTTCTGCCGAGTTGGGTTCGCCACCATCGAGAACGCCGAGAGCGTCGGCGAACTTGCCCTGTCGCGTGAGAACTTCGGCGAGTTCCAGCCGCACCTCGCGCTCGGCATCCGCCGACAACCCGCGCCGGAGCGCTTCGCGATACGCGTTCTCGGACTGTACGTCCTGGGCCATGTCCTTGTAGATGAGGCCAATGAGCCGGTGCGGTCGGGAATCCCGCAGGTCGAGTTCGGCCACTCGCTGGAGGTGGTTGACCGCCTCGTCGAGTTGGCCGAGGTCGTAAGCGACCGCAGCCAGTCCGCGGTGTCCATCGACATTGTCAGGTTGCTCGGAAACAACGAAGACGAAGACCCGGTGTGCTTCCTTGAGGTTGCCAAGTTCCAGCAGGCATCGGCCAGATAAAGCCGCAGCGCGCAGGCGGATCGGCCCTTCGGATTTGATCTTGTTGAACTGAGCCAGTGCGTGACCGGGGGAACCGAACGCCAGCAGAGCTTCGCCGCGCAAGAGGTGGGCGTGGTCGGGATACCCCGAGTCTTCGAGCTTATCCGCGTACTTTCTGACTTGTTCCGTGTTTTTGGCGCGGATGGCTTCCTGCCCGCGCGCAAGGCGGTATTCGGGTCGGGTGATCCGGTACCGCCACGCGCCTGCGCCAAGAAGTCCGAGGATCAGCAGGAGGAGAACGATCCGTCGGCGCCACCGCCCCTCTCTGGGGGTCGGTGGCTGCGCTTGGGGAAGTGTCATGCGATCCACCGAACTGTCACGGCTTCGACTTCAAATCCAGTTGGACTGGCCCTTCGACGGGAACCTTGACGGCGAATGGGGTCTTCTCGATCGAGGCATAAATTTCGGGGAGTTCGGACTTCACGCTACTGCCTCCCTGACCAGCGCCCCCTGGCATCATTCCTCCAGGCGGTTGGATACCCTTGACTCCACCGGGCTTCGGCGTTGGTATCTTGGTCCCTCCCTTCTTCTCCATCTCCTTCTTCATGGCCTTCTCGTAGTCCTTGTCGATTTTCCCCTCCGCGCCGGGGATGTGCCCTTCGACTTTGGCGTATTTCGTCACGGTCACCTTGTAGTTACCGGGGAATGTTCCGGGGCCAGTCGTGTGAGCCAAAGTGAAGTTCCCACTCTCGTCCGTCTCCGCGCTGGCTGTGAACTTGCCATCGTCCGAAACGAAAGTGACCGCGGCACCCGCGACTGGCTTGCCGTCGAGCTTCACGACTCCGGAAACGGGACTCAGTCGCGCGCCGCAGCCAGCGAGAGGGAGCACCGCTGCGATGAAGAGCAAGGGTGTCAGTCGGCGAATCATGATTGCGATACCTTCGGAGAGGAAAGATTCGGGGAGAGATAGTTTGAGGGCGGGAATTTCCCGCCCTCTGAGGGGTTCGGTGGCTCGGAATCCGGCTGCGCCAAGTTGCTGACGGTCAGAAATTCCCGACCGGCTGGCCGTCGTCCCGCGCTCCCAAGAGGGCATAAGTCCGCATGTCAATCGACTGGTTGATAAACTTCACCGACCCGTCCGCGAAGACGAAGTTGGCTCCGTTGGTGTGATTGGAGCGGAAGCCCCAAGACACATTCCAGTTTCGGTCGTTGGGAAGAGTGCCCGCTCCGGGGTTCGTCGCGGTGCCTCCACACGATCCAGTTCGGAAGGCGTTGGAGATCGGCGTGTTAATCGGGACGATGGTGCTGACGTGGGCGGCGCCTCCGTTGAAGTGCGTCCAACTGCCATTCCAGAAGTGGTCGTTATAGCGAGGAAGCACCTCACCAATCATAATCGTATTGGAGGTGCCGTCCTTGATCGCGACCAAATTCACGCTCGCCCCCAGGCGATTGTAAAGCCCGCGCAGTTCGCTGCTGGTGACCGTGTTCCCGTGATCTGGGCTGGCCGGAATGCCGATTCCTGGTTGGTTACACAGCGCTTGGTATGGGTTATAACCACACCCGCCGTCCGCGCATTGCGGACCCATGCTCCCGGCGTAGTTACAGTAGGCTTCGTTCCGGTTGAAGTCGTCGCTCGGGCAACGGAAGATGCCCGGCCGGCCGGCCATCGCTTGGGCGTTACCCCGCAGGATCCCGGCACTGTTGTAGGTGGTCTCGAAATTCGGGACGGTCTTGAAGAGAGCGTCCTGTTCAATGTAAGGAAGACTGTAGACGATCCAGGTTCCCCGGTCATCGCGCCAGTCGCCGTTCCAGTTGTTATTGGCGTCGCGACCAGCCCACCCACCGGGTGGGAGTTTCCCGCGAGCATCATTGAACGTGTGTTGCGCGAGACCAAACTGTTTCAGATTGTTCTGGCAACTCATTCGGGCCGCAGCTTCGCGGACCTTCTGAACAGCAGGCAGCAGAAGCCCGATGAGGATCGCGATAATCGCAATCACCACCAACAACTCAATGAGTGTGAAGCCGAAGGTGGTTCGTCGGACCGCTTGGGAGCGGTGAGGAAGAGAGCGCATGATCCACCATCAAAGGGGAGAGAATAAGAGCACAGTTGCCCAGATACTTCACAGAATCCTCTTGTTTAAACCCCGTGTCAAGATGTGCGGACCCAAAAAGTCCGTGATAACGATGTGAGAGTTGCGTCGGGGTCTGCTACTTGTCGGGAGTTTTGCCCGTTGGTCCGCTCGCCTGCGAGTTGTGGTATCGCGCGAGATCAGGTCGGCCGGTTCGTTCGTAGTAGGCCGCGAGGACTTTGTGTGTTGGGGCGTGGTCGGGTTGCACACGCAGGGCCGATTCCAGCCAGCGAATCCCCTCAATTATTCGGCCATTCCGCAAGAATAGCTCCCCGATCTCGCAGCGCAAGTCTGGGTCTTGGGGTGATCGGGCGATCATTCTGGCGAGTTCCCCGACCCGCCTCAGATCGGCCTCGCAGCGCCGCCAACGCTCCTCTGCTTCTTTGATTTCGGAGGGAGTTCCGGTGTGTTGGACGCACTGGAAAAGTGTGTATAACAGTTCCGGGTCTGACGGGTCGAGTTCGACCGCCCGACGGAGAAAGGGTGCAGCCGCGCCCGGTTTGGCGCGATTCAATTCCAGACGCCCGCGGTAGTAGAGTGCCTTCGCGTCGGGACTCACGCCAGCGATCACCCGATCCAGGATGACGATGGCTTCGTCCACGCGCCCCTGAGCCTCGCGACACACGGCCAGTTGAATCAACCCCGCGACATTCCCAGGGTCGGCTGCGAGCAGCCACTCAAGATGCCCTGCGGCTTCATCTGGAGGTTGTCGGGTTTCGAGCAACATGCGGGCGAGATTCAACCGCGCCTTCCGCTCTTCTGGGGTCAACTTGACGAGCTGACGCAGCGCGTTGAGCGCCTCGTCCTTTTTCCGAAGCCGTTCGAGGATGTCCGCGCGGTAAGTCCACGCTTTCGCGGATTCTGGACTGAGTTCCACCCACTTGGCGCTCAGTTCGCCAGCCTCGACGATGCGAAAGTCGGACAGGTAGTGAGGAACCAGCACGGCGATGATCTGAGCCGAGTCACCATGACCATCGGCGACGTGTTTCAGAAGATCGCCTTCGACCTCGGCAAGCTGCCCGGACTGCGCCTGAATCAGAGCCTGCTCCAGATCGATTTCGGTTTTCGGGTGACCGAACTGCTCCGCGCTTTTCAGATGTCTCTGAGCCGCGTTGAGATCTCCCAATTGGCGTGCGGAACGAGCCGCGAGGAAGTGAGCCTCTGCGTTGCGCGGCCAAGTCTCCAAACACTGTTCGAGGTGTCTGCGCGCCTCCGCGGGATCGCCACGCTGCAAAGCGGCACGCCCTTGTTTGAGGTCCGTCCAGGCGACTGTGTGCGCCCGGATTTGCCACACCACGAGGGTGAGGATTCCAAGACCAAGCAACACCAGGACGACCCGTCGCCAGTTGGAGTGCGCTGGGGGAACGTTCGCGCCTGGCATCAGGGGATGAACTCCGGCGGTCAGAGTGTTGGGGGGAGATTCACTCAAAACCATAGTGAGGGCTACCTGAACCGCTGTCAAGCAGCCGCGTCCGGTCAGGGCTTTTCAGGCGAGTTGAGTTGTTCCGCGACGGCCGCATCGACAGCTTTCTCCCATTCGCGCGGATCTTGGTGGCGCGCACGTCCACGCCCATCGACCCAGCGGATGCGCCCATCCGGGCCGACGAGGTAGAGGGTTGGGGCAACTTCATAGTCGGCGGGGCCGACCATTCCCGAACCCGCTCCGAGTGCGCTGATCATCTGGACCGTGGCTCCGTATCCGTTCGACCAGGGAACAGAATGCTGGCGGACGTAGCCTTCCACCACCTCACGCTCCATGTTTGTGATGCTGACGAAGCCAACGCCTTGACCGGAATACTTCTGGTACACTCGTCCCAAGCCAGGAGCAGACAGCGAGCAGTAGGGACACCACACACCCCACACGTCCACCACCATCAACCGCACCCCTTGTGCATTTGGAGCCGGCGGAGCACCGTTGAGCCAACCTTCCGCCTGCAATGGGGGAAGAAGATCACCCACTTTCAGAGGCGGCGTTGCGATTCCGGATGCCTTGGGCCGGACCGGGAGTTCTTCGGGTGCGGAATTCTTCTCGTTCCCACCGCAACCGAGTCCCAGTGACAGGAGAGCACCGAGAACCAGCAGTCGCACCTGAGGAAAAGCGAATCGCCACCTCGACGTGTCGCGTATCATCGGGATTTCAGCCTTCGGTTTGGTGAAACAAGACTCGCTCATGGGCAGTTCCTCTCGACTGGACCATCGGGGTCATGCGTGGTCGCCACAGATTCGCGATTTGTTCGCGTGTGGGAGGACGGTAGAAGAACGAGTTGATTTCGACCGCGGAGAATTGCGTCGCGTAATACGGCAACATGTCGTGTTGCGTGGTGCCTCGCGGATAGAATCCGCCAACCCACGCGGGG
This sequence comes from Planctomycetia bacterium, assembly GCA_022616395.1. Classification (GTDB taxonomy): domain Bacteria; phylum Planctomycetota; class Planctomycetia; order Gemmatales; family Gemmataceae; genus Gemmata. The sequence goes on from JAKEEV010000129.1 coordinate 9,117, forward strand.
TACGCATACCCGGCCGTTCCGAGGTGAAGGTTCATGGAGTACACCGAGCAAAGCGTGAGTGAAGTATTTTACCCTTCTCACTCGCCAGAGAATAACTCAGTCGAGGCGAGGAGTGCAGTAATAGATTCTGGCACTGAAGACAACCCAGCCGGCGTCAGCCGGCTGGGTGAATCACGCCCAACGCCAGATTCTATTCCCACCCGAGGCGAGTTTGCAGTTCGATAGCGCCAAGCCGCAAACGCAAAACGGCCGGGGACGACTTCCCGGCCGCGTGCGTTGATCTTCACTGCCTGCTACACTCACTTCTTCGCCGGGATCACTTCCAGGATCATCCACACCTTCGAGGCGAGCGGCGGAATCTTGTCGGTCTTGGCCTCGTAGGTGAGTTGGGCATCGTCCTTGGTGATCTCAACAGGGAATTCGAGCATCGCGTAGGGGAAGTTCGAGATGCTGAAGATGTCTCCGCTGTTGGCTCCGTAGAACGGCTTGGCGTTCGGGTCGTTCGGGTTCGGGACAAGCATGCTCCCGGCAAACACCCACGTATGCGGAATCGGAGCCTTCTTCTTGATGTCCCAGATCCAGTCCTGAGCCGGGCAAGTCTGGAGCTTGCCGTTGAGCTTGTAGTGAAGCGTGATCTTGATCTTGCTGCCGGTGGCCGGCGCGTACTTCGCTTCTTCGGTCTTGGGGTCGATGAACTGAGTCGGCTTACCGGCGTCGCCACCGGCAACGATGAGCGCCTGGTGAATCAACTGGGCGTCCATGTCCACGCGCAGCGGCGACTCATGTTCCTTCGTCCCCTTCTTGCACAAAAACACTTCGAGCGGCCCCTCACGCAAGCAGACTTCGGTCACGATCCCAATCCGCACGACGCGCCGATTCTTCCCCTCTCCGGACACTTCTCCCGCCAGTTTCTTGTCCGGCGAAAGATCCACCAGCTTGTTCTTGGGATTGAGTAACGGGTACTCCGGCAACGCCTCGGGCTTCGGCTCTTCCTTCGGCTGTGCGTTTGCTCCTTGCCAGCCTCCGTCAGCCATGAGTAGCGTTGCACCGACCAGACTCAGAATCGTCAGCTTCATGTCGTGCCCTCGCGGGGGTTCCACACATCAGACTATCAACCACCCGCGGTCTAACACAACGACAAAAAAGCCCCAGGACAGGTGTCCTGAGGCTTCGAGCGTTCACGTTGGTGTTACGTTACTTGCACGGGTTAGCGCACGGGTCTGGGCAGTGAGCCGGTGGGCAGGGATCGCACGCCAGGCGGTTCGAGCACATCTTGCTGAAGAAGTCCCGCAGCGGCTTCGGTCGGCACGGGTCGTTCAGCAACTTCCGCAGACCGCCTCCGATACCGCACTTGTCGACCGGGCAGCAGTCGGTTGGGCACGCGGGCGGGCA
>JAKEEV010000978.1 GCA_022616395.1 Planctomycetia bacterium
TATGGCGGTGGGCGCGTGGGGCTGATGGGGCAAGTGGCAAGCGCGGCTCTTGCGGCAGGCGGCGAGGTGGTGGGGGTGATTCCTCATTCGCTGGCACGCAAGGAAATCGCGCAGGCCGACTGCACGGAACTCATCGTGGTGGACACGATGCACCAGCGAAAGGCACTGATGGCCGACCGCGCGGATGCGTTCGTGGCTCTACCGGGCGGCTTCGGAACGTGCGACGAGCTATTCGAGATCATCACCTGGTCGCAACTGGGCATCCACGCAAAACCGGTGGCACTCCTGAACGTCAACGGCTTCTTCTCGCCGCTGTTGGCGTGGCTGGATCACATCACGGCCGAAGGCTTGCTCAAACCGCATCACCGCGACTTGCTTCTGGCCTCCGACACCGTCCCGCACCTCTTCGATGTGCTCGCCAACTGGAAGCCACCCGAACCGATAACGAAATGGGCCGAACCGGAAGAGCGCTGAGAGTCACGCGGCGAGCACATCGGCGTGCGCGGAGGTCACGCCGGGCGGAAGCGGGCCACCGCGCGCGTTCCACTCCTCGGCAACTCGCCGCACACGTTCAGCCGAACCGATCCGGTCCACTGGCGAAAGCGTGAGCCTCACCGCGCCCGGTTCGACTTTCGCCGCGGTCAGTGTCAACCCGGCCCCTCCGAGCGATTGTTCTTGTTGACTTAACGCGGAGACGAGCGGTTCGGTCTGCTTGAACGCGGACGACAAGTCCGGCAGGGGGTCGTCGTCGGACAGTTCGAGCTTCAGAACGAGATCGGGCGGAAGTTCCGCTTTCGCCTTCGCAAGTTCCGCCTGAGCCGCCGCGACCTTCGCCTCCAGTGAAGTTTCCACGTTCTGAAGGCGCGCCTCCCAACGCGCATCGTCGCGGCGAACCGCGCGCACGATCAGCACGATAACCACGAGGCACGCAATCCACTCGACGGCGATAACGATGTACAAGCCCATTCTTACCCTCCCAGCCGTTTCGTTAACTCTTCAACTGCTTTCGCGAGCTTCTTCATCTCGGTCCGAAGCAGTGTGTTCAGGTTCTTGATGTGTTCGTTCTTGGCTTCCATGAGTTCCCGTCTGGCTTCATCGAGCCGAGCGTCAGCTCGATCCCGCATCGCATCTTCCCGACTCAAGAATCTGTCCCAGCGCGCTCGATCTTCCGATAACAATACCACCCCACAAAGCCAATCACGACCACAATTGGGAACTGGGTCAATATCTGAATAAGCCAGTCGGGCATAGTGGCTCCTGAGCGCAGGTATCGGTGAGTTCTGGGGCCGAACCCGAAGAGCGGTGAATCAAAGCGGAAGGTACTCGACGCGATTCGCCCACTCCGCGTGTTCCGTGGTGTCGTCGATCAACAGCAGGTCATTGATGATTTGCCCGATTGCTGCCAAGTCATCGACCATGAAGAGTCCAGGCATCGGTTGGCCTGCCACCACCCGGTTGAACGCAAACCCAACCATCGTATTCCGGTCGTGTGTCAGGACGATCCGGTCGTTTTGTGCTGCCCATTCCAGCACTGCCAGATCATCTACTCCGCTCAAACCAACGTCCTGAACGCGAACCAAATCGATTCCCGGTCGTTGGTGAAACAGTCCGCGCACAATCCGCCCATTAAAGTTCTCGTCGCTCAGTAGCCGCACCATGACGATTTCCCCGTGGTCTCAAGAAGACAGACATCAGGGTAGTCGGGACAGGCGCCAGTCTTCTGCGGCGAGTTACTGGCGGAAATACTTGACGCAAATCCAATGGTAGCAAGGAAATACTGCTAATCTGTTGTGGTGCGAGCCAACAACCGTGCCCGGATGTCGGGCAGGTGACTCTGAGATGCCTCGATCTTCTTCCTCAACTCCTCCGCTTTCACGGTGCGCTCGGCGAGGTAAGCGTCCACCTCGTCGCGGTGGCGTAGGTAGTAGCCGATCACCGCGTACACGTCGGCCAGGTTCAGCGTGTCGTAGTCTTGCACGATCTGTTCGGGCGTCGCGCCGTCCCGGAATGCGTGAATGACGAGTTCGAGAAGCACCCGCGTCTGACCGATGCGGACGGTCCCCGTCTCGTCGACACGCAACGGGATAGCGTCTTCGCGAATCGTGAGCGGCATTGGAAACCTCCGAACCGTCCGCTGTGGGCTTTCACTTCTCTCACCTTACAATACCTGTACTCCTCCGTTCTCTCCAGTCGAGGAACTCTCCCAATGCCCGAATACCGCATCGAAACCGACAGCATGGGGCCGATTCGCGTGCCCGCGGATCGCTACTACGGAGCACAAACCGCGCGATCGCTCACTCACTTCGCCATCGGCGCGGACACCATGCCGCGAGCCGTCATCCGCGCGTTCGGAACGCTCAAGAAAGCTTCCGCGCTGGTCAATCAGGAGCTGGGGCTGTTCAAGGACCGCAAGGACAAGAACGGGAAGCCCGTCGGATTGCTGGTCGATACTCGTGTCAAGTGCATCATCGGAGCAGCCGACGAAGTGATTCGCGGGGAACTCGACGACCACTTTCCTCTGCGCGTCTGGCAGACCGGCAGCGGAACGCAGACCAACATGAACGCCAACGAGGTGATCGCCAACCGCGCGGTTGTGCTCTCTGGCGGAAAAGCCGGCGATAAAGACAGCGTTCACCCCAATGACGACGTGAACATGTCTCAGTCATCGAACGATACCTTCCCCACCGCGATGCACATCGCGGCGGCAGAGGAGATCGTTCACCGGCTCATTCCCAGCGTCACGGAACTGCGCAACACGTTCGCAAGCAAAGCGAAAGAGTTCGCGGACATCGTGAAGATCGGACGCACTCACTTGATGGACGCGGTGCCTCTGACACTCGGTCAGGAGTTCAGCGGCTATGTCGCTCAGATTGATTACGGCTTACAGGCGATCCACGCGACGCTTCCGATGCTTTACGAACTGGCGCTCGGTGGCACAGCGGTCGGCACTGGCTTGAACGCACACCCAGAGTTCGCCTCGCGAGTCGCAAACAAGATCGCGGAACTCACGAAGCTGCCGTTCAAGAGCGCTCCGAACAAGTTCCAGGGACTCGCGGGTCACGAACCGCTTACGTTCGCCCACGGCGCTCTCAAAACGCTCGCGGTGGGCCTCATGAAGATCGCCAACGACATTCGCTGGCTCGCAAGTGGTCCGCGATGCGGACTTGGCGAACTGACCATCCCCGAAAACGAACCCGGTTCGTCCATCATGCCCGGCAAGGTGAACCCGACGCAGTCCGAAGCGCTCACGATGGTCTGCGTGCAGGTCATGGCGAATGATGTTGCTGTTGGATTGGCCGCTTCACAAGGGAACTTCGAGCTGAATGTGTTCAAGCCGGTCCTCATTCACAACTTCCTGCACTCGGTTCGGCTCCTCACCGATGCGTGCCGGAGCTTCCGCGAACACTGCGCCGCGGACATGCCGGAGACCGATTACGAAGCTCTCGAATACAGCAAGAACTCCGAGACGGGGATGATTGAAGTGGATCAGTCGAGGATCAAGCCGAAGGCAGGCGGCAAGGTCCGCAAGGGGATTGATGCCAACCGCGCGGCCATCGCGAAGATTCTCAAAGAGTCGCTGATGCTCGTGACCGCGCTGAACAAGCACATCGGTTACGACGCGGCCGCGAAGATCGCCAAGACCGCTCACCACAACGGCACCACACTCCGCGAAGAGGCAATCAAGCTCGCGCCTCCCCTCAAAGACGGAAGTGGAGTGTTGACTGCCGAGAAGTTCGATCAGATCGTACGGCCAGAGAAGATGACAAGCCCAGGAAACGACTAGCGAACGTAACGCTAGTTTGTGAGCGTCGAGGCGTCAGCCCGACGGTATTGTTTTTCAAAGAGCCGCGACTGCAAGGGAGCGGTCTTGTTCATGGACCGCGGGCATCCTGCCCGCTTTGAAGAAGAAGCGGCCGGGACGGCCGCGGTCCATGCAAGACTCCGCTCCCTCGCGGTCGCGGCTCGTTTTCAGGCACAGCAACCGTCAGCCTGGCGAACACTGTCGGGCTGACGCCTCGACGCTCACAGATCCTCGGCGAACGCCACCGCCAATTCCCAACGAAGAACCGCTCGGAGGTGCGGGGACACCTCCGAGCGGCCGGGAGATCGAACCCACAGGGTACGATCTTGCTAGTAGCGTAAACCGCTTGCGCTCCATGTTCAATGGCTCAAACCGCTTTTTCGGACGTGTTTCGCTCTATCCCCCAAAAGTTTAACGATGTAAGAAAATCCCAGTCCGGACCAACCATCCGGTAATCTGTCTCGTCTTGACTGAATGCTCCCGAGCGCGGAACTCGGAGCGCGGAACGCGGAACGAAAGCCAAAATGCAAAAAGCCAGGCGGTGTTCTCTGTCTTTGTTCCGCGTTCCGCGCTCCGAGTTCCGCGCTCTCTGTTCGCCTCTCCATCCCCAGGAGTTCCATCCCATGCGTCGGTATTTGTTGGTCGGTGCCGCTCTCGCCGCGGTGACCGTTGTTGCGGTCGTGAATAACTCGGCCGCGGGTTTGGTCGCGGCTCCGCCCGCGCCGGGTCAGTTGGCGATTAGCACGCCGGTGATCGTGACCGGGAAGATCGCGAAGATCGAGAAGGATACAGTGGACGCTTCTTCGCCCTACCCCGGAGCGAAGGACAAGCAGAAGTACAAGATCGCGGTGGTGAAGATCGACACCGGGCTTGCCGGCGCGGACAAGATGAAAGAGATCAAGATCGGCTTCATTCCGCCAGTCAAGCCAGACCCGAAGAAGCCCGTCCGTCCAATTGGCCGCCCCGGTTTCCAGATGCCGGAGTTGAAGGAAGGGCAAACGATGCTCTTCTATCTCGCCAAGCACCCAACGGCTGACTTCTACATCATCCCCGGATTGAGCTTCCCGGTGGACATCACCACCGACGCGGGCAAGAAGACGCTCGAGGAAGTCAAGAAGGTGACGACGATTCTGGCCGACCCGATGAAGGGCCTCAAGAGCGACAAGGCCGCCGTGCGTGGCGAAACCGCGGCTCTGGTGATTATGAAGTATCGCTCGTATCCGATGTTCGGAGGTGAGGTCGATCAGGTCGCGATTGGCGCCGATGAGAGCAAACTCCTCCTGAAGGCTCTGGCCGAAGGCGAGTGGAAGCCCGCTCGATTCGGGCAAACACCCAACGCGTTCACCGCGTTCAATTACCTCGGCCTGACCGAAAAGGACGGGTGGATTCCGCCGAAGATCGTGAACATCCCCGGCCAACCGCCACCCGACTTCGGCGCGATCTACAAGGACGCGTTCACCAACTGGCTCGCCGGCGCCGGCAAGGACTACAAGATCAAGAAGATCGTGCCGAAGGCGAAAGCCGAGAAGTAAGAGAGGACAGTAATCAGTAATCAGTGATCAGTGATCGGTGAACAGTTATCGGTTATCGGTGTTCGCCACTCTTCCTGGAAGCAGATAACTGATCACTGATTACTGTGATGACCGATCACTCACCGAAGGTGTTCCATGCTCCGCTATGTTCTCTCCGCGTTCGTGTTGTTCGCCGCCGTGACCGCCGGCCGTGCGGATCGCATTGCTCCGATCGCGCAACCGGTTGAGCGTGCCTTGCGAGTGCCGGTCGTCGTGGTCGGCAAGGTCACGGCCATCGAGAAGGACACCATCGACGCTCCGCTTTATCCCGGCTCGCCGAACAAGATCGCTCACAAGATCGCGGTGGTGAAAATCGAAACCAACATTGCCGGCGCGGACGGCACAACGCACCTCAAGGTCGGGTTCGTGCCCAGCGGAACGCCCGGCATTCGTCCCGGCCGCGGACCGGAGAATCCCGAACTGAAGGAAGGGCAAGAGTGGTTGTTCTTCCTGACCAAATCGCCCGCAGGCGCGTTCCACATCATTCCGTACATGACTCCACCCGTCGAAACGAAAGCGAAGGACTTCAAGGAACAGTTGGAGAGCGTGAAGAAGGTTGTTGCGGTGGTTGCCGATCCCGCGAAGGCGCTCAAAGCTGAAAAGCCCGCCGAGCGATACTTCGCCGCGATCGCGACGATCTACAAACTTCGCACGCTGCCGGAAGGAACGGCCGGCGACAAAGTGGAGAACGTGTCGCTGACCGCCGAAGAGAGTCGGCCGATTCTCAAAGCGCTCACCGAGAGCACCTGGACCGAGAGCTTCGACACAATGTCCGGTTACCGCGCGTTCTCCATGCTCGGACTGACCGAAGCCGATGGCTGGAAACCGCCCGCGGCCGAACCCGGCAAGAATTACCCGGAAGTTGTTCGCACCGCGTTCGCCAAGTGGCTCGACGGACCGGGCAAGGAGTATCGGATTAAGAAGTTGGTTGTGAAGAAGTAAATCGGAGCCGGAAGCGTCGCGACGGTCAGTAATCGGAGCCGGAAGCGTCAGCGACGGTCTTTTCAAAAACCCGTCGCTGACGCTTCCGGCTCCGATGAAGCGAGAGAAACCAATGGTCCGCAAATTACTCCTTGCGTCTGTCGCGGTGGCTCTGCTCGCGGGGTCGGCGGAAGCCGGTCGCTCGCTGAGACTCTTCACGCTGGTCGAGTTTGACCCGATCACCGAGGAGACTCAACCGTGTGGAGCGCCTGGGCCTCCACGCTCTCCGATCGAGAAGTTCGCCACGTCCGAGGTTGTCGTGACCGGCAAGGTCGCGAGCCTCGAGAAGGATCTCGTTGAGGTAATCAGCCCCTACCCCGGAGCCAAGGAGAAGGAGAAATACAAGATCGCGGTGGTGAAGATCAACACCGCGCTTGCGGGAGCCGAGAAGTTGAAGGAGATCAAGGTTGGGTTCTTCCCGCCGGTCAAGCCCGACCCGAAGATGCCGCCCCGTCGCCCCTGGGTGCAGCCGGAACTGAAGGAAGGCGAAGAGAAACTTCTGTTCCTCTCGAAACACCCCAAGGCTGACTTCTACGTCCTGTCGTACATGAACGCGCCGGTTGACTTGAAGGACGAGTATGGGAAGAAGCAACTGGAGGCCGCCAAGCGATTCGCGAACGCGCTGGCTGACCCCATGAAAGGACTCAAGAGCGACAAGCCCGAAGTGCGCGGAGAGACCGCAGCGCTCCTGCTTATCAAATATCGGTCGGTTCCGGAGTTCACAGCCAAGACCGAAGAGGTCGTCCTCCCCGCGGACGAGAGTAAACTGATTCTCAAGGGGCTTCTGGACGCCGACTGGCGCTTCGAGGGTGAGCGCCCCGCGTTCACTTACGCCCCGCTCGCGTACCTCGCGTTCCTGTATCTGGGCCTGACCGAGAAACACGGCTGGGTCGAACCAGTCATCGCGCCGGCTCCACCAGGCACGACGCCCCCCGATTACGGCGAAGTGAGGAAAGACGCGTTCGCCAAGTGGCTCGCCGGTCCGGGCAAGGAGTATCGCGTCAGGAAACTGGTGGTGA
>JAKEEV010000979.1 GCA_022616395.1 Planctomycetia bacterium
AGGACAGATCGGCCTGGCCCCGGCTCCGGTCCGGCTTGAAGGATCACGACCGCATCGTGTGCGTGGACAACAGCCGATTCAAGTAATCGCAAACGCGCTTCCGATCCCGGCAGTGAATCGGCAACTGCCACCGCGCCGGCAGCGATCGGTGCTTCGGGAATTGATCTGTGCCCGCGCAGTCGCCAGCCGAGCAGAGCCGTCGCAAGGGCCAGCACGCCCGCGAGCGGTCCCGCAGCGCCTGGAGGAAGAACAAACGCACAGACAACCGCACTGACTGCCGCCAGCACGATGGCAACCGTCACCCAGGAGAACGCTGTTCGGAGTGTGGGGTATGTCACGGGCGTGGGAGCAAATCGAGACGCAAATCCGTTCACGCAAGAAACCCAGAGTGAGTTTCAAACTAACTACAACTACCGTACCATAAGTCCCAGTCTGCCCCGTTCCAAGCGAACCGTCTCGAAAAGACCCTCTCGGATTGCCACTGTGCGCGAAAACTTGTGACTGGGACCGGAGCGATTCGCGCAGGAAAGGGAATTCTTCGCGCTGCCAGGAATTCGTTTGCGCGAGGCAAGAGCGCAGTTTTGAACAAATTGGTGTCTGGTGCTTGGGCAGTGTCCGAGTTTCCTGGCGATCCGAGCACCAAAACCGAAACGCGCCGAGTCGTCGGTTCCTTCCCCACCCAAACTTTCGCATGGGTCACCGCACTCTCTCCGCTGCTGTTGCCGATCTCGAACGAGCCGGCCAACTCGTGCGCATTGAACAGGAGATCGACCCGCACCTGGAAGCCGCGGAGATTCATCGCCGAGTGTATCAGGCGCGCGGGCCAGCGATCTTTTTTGCGCGCGTGAAGGGGACGCGATTCCCGATGGTGTCGAATCTCTTCGGCACGCTCGAACGCGCGAAGTTTCTGTTTCGTGATTCGCTCGAGGATGTGCGAAAGCTCGTCGAACTCAAAACAGACCCCGCGCGCTTCCGCAAACAGCCCTGGCGATACTGGAAGCTGCCATTTCTGATGTGGCGAATGCGCCCGAAGTTCATCCGTTCTGGCCCGGTGCTTCGACACACGACAACCATCTCGCAACTTCCTCAACTCAAATGCTGGCCGACGGACGGCGGCGCGTTCGTGACTCTTCCGCAGGTCTACACGGAACACCCAGACGCTTCGAGTTGGATGAAATCGAACTGGATGAAATCGAATCTGGGGATGTATCGAGTGCAGTTGAGCGGCAACGAGTACATTCCCGATCGCGAAGTCGGACTGCATTACCAGATTCATCGCGGAATTGGCGTTCATCACGCGGCGGCTGTTCGTCGCGGAGAAGCGCTGCGCGTCAACGTGATCGTTGGCGGTCCACCGGCTCTTGCGGTCGCGGCCGTGATGCCGCTGCCGGAAGGATTGCCGGAATTGGCATTCGCCGGCGCGCTGGGAGGACGACGGTTGCGGATGGTGCAGGCGAACCCCGCCCGCGAGGGCGGTGGGTCAGAAACACCCGCCGCCCTCGCGGGCGGGGTTCGCCTGCCCATGCCCGCGGAGGCTGATTTCGTCATCTCTGGCTGGATCGATCCGCTTCGCACCAAGCCCGAAGGACCGTTTGGCGATCACCTCGGTTACTACAGCCTCAAGCACGACTTCCCGGTGATGACGGTCGAAACCGTGTATCATCGACCTGGCGCAATCTGGCCGTTCACAGTCGTTGGTCGGCCACCACAAGAAGACACAACGTTCGGCGCGCTGATTCACGAACTCACCGGTCCGGTAATTCCGACCGTGATTCCCGGCGTGCATGCGGTTCATGCCGTGGATGCGGCCGGCGTGCATCCGCTGCTGCTTGCAATCGGTTCGGAGCGCTACGTTCCTTACGCGAGCACGCGCAAGCCGCAGGAGTTGCTCACGCTCGCCAACGCGATCCTCGGACAGGGTCAACTGTCGCTGGCAAAGTATCTGTTGATCGTGGCGAAGGAGGACAACCCCGAACTCAACATCCACGACATCCCCGCGTTCTTCCGGCACGTTCTGGAACGAGTGAGTTGGGCAGATGACCTGCACTTCCAGACACGCACAACGATTGACACACTCGATTACTCGGCGGGAATGGGTCTGAACGCCGGCTCGAAGGTCATGATTGCCTCCGCCGGCCCTCCGAGACGCGAACTCGGCACCAGTGTTCCTTCCGAGTTGAAGTTGCCAGAGGGTTTCTCGGACCCGCGAGTGGCGATACCGGGCGTACTGGCCCTGAACGGGCCCAAATGCGGAATGCGGAATGCGGAATGCGGAATGGAAAACCAAGACCCAGATCTGACGCGGTTGCTTGCTGCTTTCGATTCCGCATTCCGCATTCCGCATTCCGCATTCGAGAAGTTTCCCCTCTTGGTCGTCGTCGATGATTCCAACTTCACTGCGCGAACTCTCGCGAACTTCCTGTGGGTTGTGTTCACGCGAAGCGATCCTGCGCAAGACGTGCATGGCGTGGGCGCATTTTCGCGGCAGAAGCACTGGGGATGTGTCGGGCCGCTGGTGATTGATGCACGGCTGAAGCCGCACATGCCTCCACCGCTGGAAAGCGACCTTGCGGTGGTGAAGAAGGTCGATGCGCTCTTTGCTCGCGGAGGGCCACTGCACGGGATCGGCGGATAGTCACGCTTGGCTCTGATCGGCGGGGAGAGCTGGGAGGTTGTGAGTTGAGGTCTCGCTCAAATCCGGACGTTTCTTCAGCAACACGCCGAGCGCGTCTTTCCATTCGCCCGCGTCCTGCGGTCGCCGGTTGGCGTTGTGAGCAACGCTGTGAACCAACAGCGAGACCAGCCCTGCTGGCAAGCCCAGAGCGCGCAGATCATCAGCCATGTCCGGGCACGGCCAGAGCGACAAATCGCCCAGTAACATCTGGAAGGCCAGCACGCCCAGCGCATAGACATCGTCTCGCGGGTCGGGTGGTGCTCCGTTGCGCTGTTGGGGACTGGAGTAACCAAAACTCCCCGCGGCCCGAATCATGGTCGGCACGCGACCGGTCATGGAATTGAAGTCGTGCGTCTGTTCCTCGGGAAAGTGAGCAACCGCCGCCCCACCAATGCCGAAATCGGTGACGCGGAACACCCCGCCGGCATCACGCAGCACGTTGCCCGGTTTCAGATCGCGGTGGACGATGGGCGTACTGAGCCGGTGACAGTGCCCGATCGCTGACGAGATCGCATAGAGCGACTTGATGACTTTTTTGACGCGTTTGGGGGGCGAGAGCGGTTGCCAGTCGCGCACCGCTTCACTCAGCGTTCCGCCGGGGACATATTCGTACATCAACCACGGCGTCTCGCTTTCGAGATTGCATTCCAGAAGCGGAACGATGTTCGGGTGGTCCCCCGCGTACCTCATCACCCGAACGAGCACTTTCTTTTCGTGATTGACCAGCCGGTGGCGTGCTTCCGGATGCGTGCAGAACTTGACGGCCCGCCGCGATGTCTTCCACTCGTGGCGAGCGCGCCACACCTCGCCGAACCCGCCGACACCGAGTTGTTCCTCCAGAATCCAACTCGAAAGCCCCGGCACGGGATCGCCCGGCACAAAATGGAGTTGAATCGGTTCGACGGGCGGCGACGAAGAGTCTGGAGCGAGCCGCTGGCGGTCAGCGGTGTTCTGGGGACGAGTGGAGGGACGTTCAAGCACACCGCCGAGGGCATTGGGAGCCGGAGTGTCCCAAGCGGTTGGTTCAGCAACGAATCGGAAGCCACACTTCGGGCATCTGACGGTCTTTCCAAATGGTGCGCGGATAGGTGTCGTGAGAGACACCCCGCACGCAGGGCTGGGACATTTGTAGGACACGGCCATTTCGGCGCTCCCGCTTCAGTGCGGTGCTGGGTGGACAATCGCGAGTTTGATGTGCTTATCTATCGTAGCAGCGCAGTTTATCTTTTGGAACCGAGATGTGAATTGCAAGCCCAGCCGTGACAAACTGCTGTCGGAACTGCTGACACTTCGCACCGAACTTCTGTCCCCACCCAAATCCTGGCGACTTTTTCTGTGGCCTGAACCCGGCCAACGACATTCCCTGCCGCGAGGTTCCTTGATACACCGCCAACTCATCACTTCCGGCAGTCAGTGCGGAATCTGGAACCACTCACTGCCGCTGGCTTCGTACTTCGAGTAGGTGTCGTCCGGGTCGAGGGGCAAGCTTGCGATTCCGCAGGCGGACAGCTCCGCGAGTACCATTTGCGCAGCCGAAACTTCCACCATGTATTGACGCGACACGCGACCGTCTGTCGTGCCGGAATGGGTCGATTCCGCGAACACTGCCTCGTAAGTGTCCTTGCGCGTGCGCAAAAGATGCGTCCAGAACGCGGTCAGTCGCGACTTGAACGCCGACTCCGCTTCTCCGGCGGACGCGATCAGCGTCAGACAAAGGTATTCGGACATGATGAAAGTCTATCGGACGATAGGCCGCTTGCCGAGCGGTTGTCTTGAGTGTGGTCCGCTCGCTCCGCAACCTTGAATCGGCGTTCCAGTCGCGTCACGTTGCCTTGCTTGTCTCGGATGCTCACGGTGAGCGTCCCGATCGGCAGTTCCGTGATCGGCTTGTCCAGTTTCCACTCCCAGACGCCCTGCGTTGTTGGCTTGAACTTCGCAGCGAGGTTCTCACCCGGCTTCACGCCGTCGATGGCGAAGTCTGCCGTGACTGTGAAGCTCTCGGCGACAAGGCCACTCCCATAGTCGTGCATGCCGATCACGATGCGAGAGAGTTGCTCGTGCTTGCCGGGTAGCGGCACCGTGACGGTGAGCGTGGGGCGCTGATCGTCGAGCATCCAGCCGAAACCGGTCTTCTGTGGGTTCTTCGGATCGTAATCGAGATCAATCGGACAGCCGAGGTCGATCCACCGCACGATGGTGCGCTTCTCCTCATCAGTGAGAGGAATCCCGCCGCCCCAGCCCGGTGGTGGCATCTGCTTACCGGTGTAATCCACGTCGAACTTCGAGCGGTTCTTTTGCAGATCGACTTCCTCACCCTTGTGGAAGAGCTTCCCGCTGCCGGGTTCTTTCTCCGAGGGGTGATCGTCATTGGTGAAGCCGTCGAGCCGAGCGCCGTAAATCTTCCACACGAGCAGACTGCGCCGCGACTGGAACTTGCGGATGTAACGCGAGGCGTTGGGCGAACCCCACGAGTCCCAGCCCGGCGGCTTGTGTCCGAACTTGCCCTTCTCATCAAGCGCGAGCCGGTAGTATGTGCCTGGGAACTTGCCGATGTTCTCGCGCTGCACCAGTTCATCGTCGGCGTCGAGGTTGAGATTCCCCTTTGGCTCCTTGCCGTCCTTCGAGGTGTGGCATGATGCGCACTTCTTCGCCAGGATCGGCTTGATGTCGCGCCAGTATTCGACGTTCACCGGGCCGTTCTTCGCATAGCGCACACCGCTTTCGTCCTTCGCGTCCCACTTCTGCTTGCTCTCGTCCTTTTCCTTTGAAGTGACAACCGGTGTGGTGTTCACCAGATCCCACAGCTTGTAATCTTCCTTGCTCGCGAGCGTTTCGTTGAACAGAGTCGGTTTCTGGCTGTGAGCGTGACATCCTCCGCAGTCGTTGCGGATTTCGCCCGGCCGTAGCTGGTGCCACGTCTGCGCCGAGTTCAGCACCAGGCCGTTCTTGTCGAGCGTCTGGAACGTGAAGCCGACATCGGCGGGAATCTTCGCGAGGAAGCTCGTGTCCGGGTTCTTGTCCGGGTCGAGCGGCTGTGTCCCCTCACCCCCACCCCTCTCCCCAGCGGGGAGAGGGCGTTCAGAGGGGAACTTTCGCAGTGGAATCTCGCCCAGCACGCGAAGGCGTTCGCCCGCGTGGTTGTAGTACCGGCGGCCGGAGTTCGCACCCTTGCGATCGGTGGTCGGTTCCATCGCGAGGATTCGCACCGCGTGGATGTCGGCGTTGGTGTAGAGACCCGCCTCCGCGCCCTGGTTGTGCCAGTTGAGCGCTGGACCGTTCCCGTGACTGGTGAATGCATCGAGTCCCTTCCACGGGTCATTCTTGCCAACGAAAGTGCCGGTCACGCTGCCAGGTGGAACGCCACCATTCGGATAGCTCTCGCGCTTGTAGAAGCTGGATGTGCCGACCAGTCCGTAAGGCGTGCCTTCAGGGAGGTGCTTCGAGAGCTTGCCGTCGTTCTTGATGCGCTTGCGATCAAGCGGCTCTTTCATCCCGTAGATGCGTTCATACGCCACCACCGCGCGCGGCCAGCACTCGTTATAATCGGGGTCATTCTTGATGAGCCGCATTTCCGCTGGCTCGTTCACCACCTGACCGTTCCTGATGAGGTAGATGCCGCCATCGAGTTGCGGAAGGTAAGTGTACTGATGGTTCACCGGTCCGGGCGAATAGCACGTCAAGAGGTGATTATCTGGCGCGCCGCTTGGATGCGTGAACTTGCCGACCGCGGGCGAAGTCTTGTCTCCGCGAATCGATCTATCGGCCGGGCCTTCAAAACCCATGCTGAACGGCGTGAGACTGACACTTCCGAGCGGCATGAACGGCATGCGATACCAGCGCGCGTTACCGTTGTCGTGTCGACCGTAGCGCCACGGGCGGTTCGCCGGGTCGTTCCTGTTCGCGGGGCCGAACGCGATACCGGGCTGATATCCACTCGGATGCTTGAACGGGTCCGCGGCGCGAATGTCGGACTTGGGGTCCACCAACGCGGAACCGACGAGCGAGCCGGGGCGCGGAAGCTTGATGAGCGCTCCAAAGCCGCTGTTGTTCTGGTTGTAATACTCCTCCACCACAATCTCGCCCTTACTCAGTTGCGTTTGGAAGTGGAAGCCGTTGGGCGCTCCACCTGGGTCGAACGCGCTAACAAGCGGGTTCCAGTTCGTGCCGTCCGGGTTGATTGTCCAGATGCCCCAGAGTATGTCGCTGCGTGCTCCTTGCGATTCGAGCGTGCTGTACATGATGCGTCCATCGCGCAGCACGACCGGGTGAAGCGCACCGGCCAGGTTCAAGTGCCCGATCTTCTCCAGGTTGAACGGGTCTTCGTTCTCGCCGATGTCGGTGTCGCGGTCATCCATCACGAACAGTTGCAGGCACACCGCGGGGTAACCTTTCGCGGGTCGGAAGCCATCACGGTTGGAAGTGAACACGAGGCGACCGCCGGGGAGCGGGCACGGACCCATGTTGTACACGCCGTACTCGAAGTGCGATTTCCCCTGTTCGTGCTTGCGGTAGTCGCTGCTCCAGTTCGCGGCTCCGGTATTGGGGCTGAATCGCTGATTGGTGAGCTTGACGATCTTCTTGGTCTTCAGGTGAATCTTGTAGATGTCCGCTCCTTGACGCGGCGGGTTCCACTGACTGGCCTTCACCATGTTGTGAAGCATCACGTAGTAACACCACTGGCCATCGAGCGACACCATCGGATCGGTCACCGAGCCATTGCCGCCCTTCACGAGCAGTTCCTCTTTGCCATCGGGGTGAAGCAGCATGAGGTCCGCGCCGGGTTCCATCGTGACCGGTGAAGAGAAGTCGGTGAAGAACCGCTTGTGAACCTTGTCGCCAGCACGAGGAGCGCGAACGTAGACGATGTCGTAGTCGTACTTCACTGTCTTGTCGGTGGAGATGTGTGGCACTTCCACGTTAATCGGATCGAGGAACTTGTCGGAGGGCTTCGGCTGGCCCTTCTTCTCCTGACCGGGAGCGAAAGTACCGAACCCAAGAGCGCCGAGAGCGAAGAGGACCGCGGTGAAGGCAAGCAGACGCATGAGGCACCAAGAGGAGAGGGAACAGGCGGG
>JAKEEV010000980.1 GCA_022616395.1 Planctomycetia bacterium
CCCGGTTTTCTTCTTGCTCTCTTTCGCCCATGTTTTGTGGGGTTTGGTGCGTTTTGGAGAGGGGCCAGGTGGCCTTTATCGCGACCAAACGCTGGAATTCATGGGGTTTAGAAAGGCCACCCCCTGGCGGTAATGCCTCACGCTTGTCTGGCGCTTGGTGGGGGTTTGCCGGCGCGCAGGAAGGTCGCTCCGGTGTGCCGGTTCCTTCTACCCCCATTCTGCCCTATAATATACAAAAGTCAACTACCCAATCGGATTTTGCCGAACCCGCAGCCAGAACTCAACCGTGGAAACCAATCCCTGCGATTGCGTAGCAGAGGTCAGTAATCCCGGACTTCTGTCTTCTGATCACTGTTCACTGACTACTGATTACTGCGGATGGTGGGCCTTCAGTTCGCGAAGCGCGAACTTCGACCCACCCTACGGGACTACGGGACGTCTCAGTTGATCTGTACCAGACCGCCCTTGACAGTGGTCATGCCGCTCCCCTCGACCTGCACGATCGCGCCTCCGACTTTCGCCTGCGCGTCGGCCGCGATCTCGACCGTGGTGCCCTGATTCTTCACCTGCGTGCCTTTCACCGTCACGCCGGCCTGAGCCACTTCCACGTTGTTGCCGCCCACCTTCAGCGTGATCTTCGACGCATCGATCACCACTCCGCTTGAATCAATCACGATCTTGTTCGATCCAACCTTCAGCGTGATTGATGTGCCCGCTTCAAACACCATCTCCCCCGCGGTCGCCTTCGACGCGATGTTCCCCTGAGCCACCGTCAGTTCGTCATTGCCGGTATCGACATTCACGACGCGGTTGCCCTTGCTCACCGCGAGCGTGTCGTTCCCCTTGCTGACTGTGATCGAGCGGTTCCCCTCTTGCACCGTGACTGTGTAATCCGCCTTCACTGTTATCGTGCGTTTCCCCTCGGTGACCGTCAGCGCATCGTTCCCCTTGCTCACGGTGCGTTCGCGGTCGCCTTTCTCAATCGTGATCTTCTCGTAACCTTCTTTCACCGTCAGCGTGCGATTGTTCTTGATCTCGATGAACTGGTCGTGCCCGACTTTCAGGTCGTCATCGTTCTCCACGACGCGGTGAAAATCCTTCTGGGCGTGGAAGTAGATGTCTTCCTTTCCCTTCTTGTCCTCGAATCGCAGTTCGTTGAAGTCCTGCTCGCCTCCCTCTTTCGTGGAGCGAGTCTTCAACCCGCTCTGAGTCATGTTGGTGGGCAGCGCGTAGGGCGGCATTTGTTCGGCGTTGTACACACGACCTGTAATCAGCGGGCGGTCCGGGTCGCCTTCGAGAAACTCGACCACGACTTCTTGCCCAATGCGCGGAGTGAAGATCATGCCCCACTGTTTGCCGGCCCACATCTCGGAGACGCGAATCCAGCACGAGCTGTTCTCGTTCTTGGTGCCGACGCGATCCCAGAAGAACTGCACCTTCACACGGCCGTATTCATCGGTGTGAATCTCCTCTCCGCTGGGTCCGACCACAACCGCGGTCTGCGCGCCGGCCACATTTGGGCGCGGAGTGACTCGCGCTGGACGAAACGGAACCGCCGAAGGAGCGACTCGGAAGTTGTTGCTGTAACTGGCCGATGCACCAGCAGCGCCCGCGATCCAACTTTCGCGCGCGGAGTGTTCCACTTCAAACAGAACGTAAGCGCCGTTGTCGAACGGATGGTTCTCCAGAGTGAACTTGCCTCCGGGCGTGAACGAGGAACATCCGCTGGTGCCCACTGCGGTGTCGTAATCGACCTCGACCTCTTCCATGCGAGATTTCGCCAGCGATTGTCCGTCGGCGGCAATCGGGTAACCGCCGGGATAGTCGAAGAGGTCGAATTTTGAGATGGCCGGCAGAGAAACCGTCGTCTGCGTGTTCTTCAGGAGGTTGGTGGAGGGCGTCTTGAAGTTGTAATCGGTGTGCGTGAGCTTGCCGGAGCGAAACTCGAACGCGCGATCCCAACTGGAAACAGCTTCGGCACGCGGTTCGTCCGGTCGGTACTCGACGGAACTGTGTGGCGCGCAATCGAAGTACGCGGAGGCCGCATCGGCCAGCACCAGCGTGTGTTTGTCGTCGGCGAACTCGAAGAAGTAGAAGATGCCGTACTCTTCCATGAGCCGCGAGACGAACGCGAAGGCGGTCTCGCGGTATTGCACGCAGTATTCGCGCGTGGCGTACGTCCCGTTAAGACTCAACCGGTAGTCGGTGAGTCCGAAGCGGTCAAAGGTATCGGTGATGATGGCGTCGATGGACAGATTCTGGAAGATTCGGCAATCTGTGGTGCGCGTGAGGAACCACAACCACGGCACGACTTCAACCTGATAGCTACGGCGGCCGTAGTCGAGTTGCGGGCCGGCGACGAGCTTGCGAACGAAGCCGTGGAACTGTCGCGGAGAGTCTTCGGGAAGATTCACAGTCCAACTGACGGCGTTACCCACCAGATCGGCTGCCGCGACGCTGGTGTTTTCGGAGACGAGATCGAGCGTGAACTCGAACGGAGCCGAGAGTCGTTCTCGTCCGCGAAAGCCGGTGCAGACGAACGCATCCGCACCGAGCGGGCTGGAGAAGGTAATCTGTCGGCGATTCTGGGTCAGCGGCATGGATAATTCACGGGGCTTCCGCCCTGTGCTAAGTCGTGTGAATACGGAAAGAGCGGGGGCCGGCCGCGCCGCAGCCCGCCTCCGCTCCCGTTAATGGTTCAAACAGTTCACTCGACACTTCAACTGCATCAGGCGGTCACGGCTTCCGACAGGTCGTAGGAGACACGCGGGCTGGAAGTCACCGAGTTGTCCGCTCCGTATTCGTTGAAGACGTATTCGATCTTGGTGAAGTTGATCGAGATACTCTCGCTCGGCCGGTCGCCTCCGCTGGACACCGAGTAACCGCTGATCATGCAGTTCTCCAACTTGTACTCGGCGTACATCCGCAGTTGGCCGGCGTCGGTCGAGCAGAAGTGGATGGTGCAAAGAACACCCTTGCCCTTGAGAGCTTCCTGAAGCCACGAAAACGACGACTTGTCCATCTCCTTGCTGACCACGATCTCGCTGATCGAGGGGGCCGAAGATTCGCGGTTGGCCGACTTGCCGACCGGAGAGCCAATCCCACGCCCCACGCCCCACTGGAAGCTGTTCACTTCCACCCAGTCCTTGTGTCCCTTCTCGGTCACGTTGCCCTTGATCGCCCCGGCATTGTACTGAACGTAAATCGGCATCGCACTTCTCCTGTTATGGGGTGAACTCACCCCGGACTTGGAACTCGCTTTCTTCGGGCCTACTCGCGACCCGCATCTTGGATGCCTAGATTACGACCGCAGGGAGCCGATCCTATCACGCATTTTTTCTTCCGCGCCGAAAAAGCTCGAACCAGGGTCGGGCACGCTCAAGAATGGCATGTCAATTCGCTTGGAGTGCCAAGGCCGACAGGGCACCTTTGGATCAGATCTTTCAAAGTAGTAGGCACACGCCGTGTGCCGTTGTTTTCAAGACCACCACAAGCAGAAGAACGGCACACGGCGGTGCCGTTGCCTTTCAAGAATCAAAGACAACGGCACACGGCGTGTGCCTACTACTTTGAAACCCGGAGCCAGTTGACCTTGACTCGCTTCGTGGGTGGCGGTTCTACTCTCGATTCGGTTGATCGCGTTCACTTAATCGGGATACGCACATGGCCACGGATACGGCCGCTGTTCCCTCTGCGATTACATCCTCGCCAAACGACCCGACCCGCCAGTTCTGGCAGGTGCCACTCTTGTTGCTCGGCTTGGGAGCGTTTGTCTGCGTGTGGCAGGGCTGGTTACCGATTGGACGCGCTGACCCAGCGACGGTGTTCACCCGCGACATCACAGCGCTGAAGGTCAGTTACGAGAAACTCACGCCCGACCCGATTGACCTCAAGACGCAACTCGGCAAGGTCGCGGCCGGAGTCGATGCCTATCCCGATCAGGCACCGATGGCGCGCTTCCATCTGGGAAGCGGATACGTGCGGCTCGCCGAAATCACCGCACTCCCCGAAGAAGCCCGCGGATACTGGACGCTCGCCCGCCAGCACTTCGACCTGATCAAAGCCAACCAACTGCGCGACCCCGCCGACCAGCCGAAGTTGGCGTTCCGCTTTGCCAAGGCGCGCGCTGCGGTCGGATTGCCGGAGAACACACCGACCGCCGACATCGCTCTGCACATCACGATCCTTTCTTCCGTGCAACCGGGCGATGACGGCGGCGAGACGCAACGACTGATTGCGGACCTCGCGCTGAGACTCACCCCGCCCGATGTGGCCCGCGCAAAGGCGGCGCTGGCTCAGTATCTGACGGCCAGCGGAATCTCAACGCCCTCGGCATCGCTGGCTCGTGCCAAACTTCAACTTGGCGAACTTCACTGGCACTCGCGTGAATACGAACTGGCCCGCAAGTGGCTCTCGCAAATCGGAACCGATGCTCCCCCCGACGTGCAAGCCCCCGCGAAAGCCTTGCTGGGCACCGTCTACATGGCCGAGGGGAACTGGGACGATGCCGCGAAGGCGTGGGAGTTCCTGCGTTCAGCCAACAACATCCCTCCGCAATTGCGACTGATCGCGGCTTACCAACTGGGCGTGTGCAAGCTCAACACACGCGATCCCGAAGGCGCTGCCAGCCTGCTCGCGGAGGCCACGAAGGGCGAAGGAGCTGAAGCGGTCGCGGCCGCGATCCGGCTGGCCGATCTTCACTTGCGAAGTCCAGACCCGGCTCGACATAAGGCAGCCGTTACTCTGCTTGCAACGAGCGTCAAGGGCGTTTCCAGTCCGGCCGCGTTCGATAACCCGCTCGTGGGGGTCAACGAGGTACAAGCCACCTTCGAGCTGGCCATCACGGTACTCCTCACTGATGGCGCGTATGAACCGGCTCTGAAGGTCGCCGAGGCTTACACCGCCGTGTCGTTGGCCGGACGCGAGCGCGAGAAGAAAGGCGAGGTACTGGCCGCGTGGGGAGCATCACTGGAACGACTGAAAACAGGAGATCCGAAACCGAAGTTCAAGGCCGCGGGCGACGAGTTCGCGGCTCTGGCCGCGTTCCAGCCGAAGACAGACGGCAAGCTCGACATGCTTCGCCGAGCTGCTTCCCTCTATCGGCAAGCGCACGAGCCGAACTTGGCGGTCGCGGTGCTGGAAGACGCAGTGGCGCTGCCGGGCATTCCCGAAGTAATGGTCGGGCCGCTGTTCGCGGAGTTCGCTGATGCTCTGTTAGCGGCGGGACGAAACAAGGACGTGTGGAAAGCGCTCAACAAGGCGATGGCGGCGATCGGACCGATGTCCACCGCGACCCGCTACCGACTCGCGCGCCTGTTCGTTGATACGAGACACCCCGATTTAATGCCGATTGGCCGAGCGCTCTTCGAGCAGATCGCCAAACAGCAAAACGTCAGCCCCGCGGAACGCGAGTTCCACGAACGCGCTCTCACCGAGCTGGCGAACGACCTTATCCGGCGGGGGAACTTTGTCGATGCCGAAGCACGGTTACGAACGCAACTGAGCCTCTACCCCAACGAGCCGGAAGCTGGACTCGCTCGGCTCCTTCTGGGGGTGTGTCTGCTTCAGCGCGCTGCTGCCAGCGGAATAACTCCGCTTGACGCAACGAAGATGCGCACCGAGGCGGTCACGCTCTTCAAACAGATTGTGGCCGAGTCGGATGCGGCAGAAAAACGCAAGGGGAAGCTCACCGAACGAGAGGCGTGGTTGCGCCTTCAGGCGGCGCTGCGCGTGCTCCAGACATATCAGCAGATGAAGAAGCCACACGATCTGTTGACCGAAGCGGTGCCGATGCTGGATCGGTACAAGGGCACAGTCGAGGAGTTGATTATCCTCAGCCTGATGTACCACGCGTTCAAGCAGATGAACGAGCCGGGCAAGGCGCTCGACCTCCGCGACCGGATGAAAGAGGTGTTCGACAAACTTCCGCCGACGGCGTTCTCACCCACCGCGACCGGCGAATACAGCCGCGACTACTGGCTGAAGGTGTGGTTTGCGCCAGCACCGAAGTAGTGCTCGCTTCGCTCGCGAGTGTGAGTGCGAGTGTGAGTGCGAGAAAAGACAGGAAGAAGTGAAAAGGCAGAAGACCAGAAGCGCTCTGGCCTCCGGTCTTCTGCCTTTTCACTCACACCCACACTCACACTCGCACTACTTACTTGCCGGCGACCACGGCGGGCAGATTCCAGACGAACGCGCCTCCACCGGCTCCGACAACCGCAGCGCGTTTGCCGTCGGGCGACAGGCCGATGTGGTATCCCGGTCCTGGCATTCCTGGTTCGACCGCCACCTGCGTGCCGGTCCTCAATTCCCAGATGTGGAAGCTCTTGTCGTGGCCGGTGGAGAGCACGTATCGGCCGTTTTTTGAGAAGATTGGGCAAGTAATTCGTTTGTCGGTCCCGGTCACGCGCTGCAAGCCTCCTCGGTCAAGTTCCCATTTGCTGATGCCATCGGCAGTCCCAAATACAGCGAACCTGTCATCGGGCGAGAGGTTGACGTGAGCCACCGACGCGGGCACCGTGACTCGTCGGCCTTCCTTGCCGCTCTCGACATCGAACCACCAGACATGAACCGGAGGCAACTTGGGAAGGTCTTCGGGTTTGGCCGAGTTGCGTTTGCTGTCCCAGGTGCCGGCGACCGCGCGCTTGCCGTCCTTCGTTACCGCCAGCCCATACACGGGAAGCTTCGCCTGAGTGTACTCCTTGAGCACTTCGCCCTTGTCAATGCTCCACTGCCAGATGGTGCCATTGTCGGCGGACGCGAGGAAGCGGTTGCCATCGGGGAGAGCCGCGATCTGCGTGATGTACGCGTTCTGCTCGGTGTAAGTGTGCAAGGGAGGCCCACCGGCTTCGTAGTCCCAGAGCTTGATTGTCTTGTCGGTGCAACCGCTTAACAGGAGGGGCTTGTTGCCCGGCACAAGCGCGATCGTGCGGACGTTCCCCTTGTGCCCTTTGAGCTGGCGAACGGGTTTCCCATCGGCCGCGTTGAACACATGAATGAGCTGATCGCCGCCGGAGATGAGCAGGTACTTTCCATCTGGAGTAAAGACAGCCGCTTCGCCTTGGGTTTTCTCGCCGATGTTGGGTCGGTAGGCGAATGTGAGGATCCGCGAGCCATCGATCTTGGGTGAAATCGGCGGGTTTTGCGGTCCGACTGGCGGCTGTGGCTGTTCGGGTTGCTTTTTGTCTGGCGGTGGGTCGTTGTTGTTACCCAAAGAAACAGCCAGCGCGATTACGCCAGTCAGCAGCAACACTCCTCCGACCGCAGCGATCACAATTTGCTTCTTTCGGCGCTTGCGCGCCGCCGCGGCCTTCGCGCGCTCAAGAGCTGGCTGTAAGTTCGCCGTGGCCTGAGAAATTGCAGCGGCTGCGATGGGTGGAAGTTTGCCCGAAGACTTCCCAGTAGGGTCGGGCGTGTCCACGAACGGCAACAGAACCTGGATCACCTCGGCCGCCGACTGATAGCGGTCGCCCGGAATCTTCGCCATCATCTTGGCAATGATCGTGGAGAGTTCTTCTGGAATATCGACACACACCTCATGTGCCGGTGGGACCGGCGTGATTTGATGAGCTAGCAGCTTGGCCGTCGTGGTGCCGATGAAGGGCGTTCGACCGGTCAGCAAGTGGTAGAGAGTGGCGCCGAGGTTGTAGATGTCCGAGCGGTGATCGGCGGCAGCGCTGTTGAGCAACTGCTCTGGAGCAACGTAATCGGCTGTGCCCATCACTCCAGCGCCGTGCTGTCTGGTCAGGTTGTCGTTCTCGTCTTCAAAGAACCGAGCCAGACCCATATCGAGAATCTTCACCACTCCATCGCGGCCAACCAGAAGGTTACTCGGCTTGATGTCTCGGTGAGCAACTCCCTTGTCATGCGCATGCTGCAAGCCGGTGGCGGCCTGCACGATGTAACCGACCGCCTCGCCCACCGGGATCCGTCCAGCGGCTTCGAGCTTGCGGTCGATGGTCTGCCCGTCGATGTATTCGAGCACCAGGAAGTGACTTCCCTTGTCGAAGGCCACATCGTGAGCGCGCACAATGTTCGGGTGATCGAGCGCGGCCGCGGCGCGGGCTTCGCGATAGAACCGCTCGACGTTCGCCCGGTCGAGCGCCTGTCGGTTCGGCAGCACCTTGAGCGCGACTCGCCGACGCAGGGCGGTGTGTTCGGCCAGGAACACTTGCCCCATCCCACCGGCACCGATCTGATTCAGAATTTTGTACGGGCCGAGCTTGAAGCCCTTGTATCGGCCCTGGAGGATGAGCCGAGCCTGGAATGGAGTGAGGATGCCCGCCTTCACCAACTGAGTCGCGGTGTCGGAAGCAGTGGGCGGGATCGGGCCGGAGCGAGTCAGGAATCCGTTAATGACATCGTCATCGGCCAGTTCGGCCTTGCGAACGAGTTCAAGAACGGCGTCGCCGGTCTGCGGTGGTTCGGGCATAGGGAACCCCGAGTGGGGTGCGAGATTGCGACGATCCGTCGGCAAGCGACGTGTACGCGGCCGCCTCCTTCAGAATGACATCCACACCGCCCCGTGTCAAAGGGTCAGATGTGAGGGTAGTGTCTGAGTTTTCTGTAGCCGGGGTCTGCGACCCCGGACCGGCCTCACAGAGGCCAGCTACAAAAAGCCAAACTCAGACACTACCGATGTGAGCCGCGAACTTGCTTTAATGTATTGACGGAAACCCGCTCGGTGACCGTCAAGACAGGGTTATTGCCAAACCTTCACGGTTCTTCCCCCGCGATTTTGTCGGCTGCCGCCGGTGCCGCTGCTTTGAGCGGCCTGCCTGCCCCGTTTGAGGGGGCGGTGCAGAGGCGGCCTAGCCGACCCAAGCCGAGACCAACAGGAACTGGTGAGCAATCCCGGATCGCTCACCGGTTCGCGGACTCTTCACCAACCGTATCCCATCCAGACGCGACCGTGCAGAGTCGGGTACTGATACGAATACGGGTAGTGAATGGGATAGGAGTACGGATAGGGCGGATACCACACTGGAGTGACGGTGTAGTAGTAACCGTAGTCCCACGAATACCGACCAAAGACCGGACCGCTGGAAGCAAACGGATAGGGTTTGTAGTAGGGAACGACCGGCATGTACCAGTACGGATTGCCCGGCTGGTAGACGTAGGGCACGCCCATCGGCACTGGTTCGGGCAGTGGTCGGTCTTGGGCGAGTGCGGGTGTGGCGGTGGACAAGACGAGGGTAACAACCGCGGCTCGGAGCAGGAGGTTCATCGGGGTCGCCTCAAAGTGGGAATGGGAACTGTCGGCGACCCGCGTGTGAGCCTCCTTCCAAACCGCCTTCGCACCAGTGTGAATGCCGAGTCCTTCCGCCGCGGATGACCGACGGCGGTTATCGTGCAAAACCCGCACCAAAGTCTCTTCGTAGGACAGGCAAGATGCCTGTCCTCTTGAATCGGAGCCGGAAGCGTCAGCGACGGATTCTTGAATCGGAGCCGGAAGCGTCAGCGACGGATTCTTGAATCGGAGCCGGAAGCGTCAGCGACGGA